>CAYFXH010000055.1:0-5184 GCA_964346905.1 uncultured Desulfobacteraceae bacterium
TGGTTGCAGCCCACCCCAGCGGTGGGCTTTTTCTTTGCCTCCTTTACTGCATCAATCCAGAACCGATGATAAACAGCTGACGGTTTTCTTGGCAAAGGCTCGGTGTGCTACATGACGCTAGAGATCGCTTTTCTGAGAACCTGCCTGTCATGTTCAGCAATATGGATGAAACTCACACCAAGCCCATACGTCGTGGAATTCCTGTGGAGAGAGGTCTTGGTCCACACCGTTTGGGCAGTCGCTGCAAAAGACAGGAGCTCAGATGGATTAAAGGCCACACGGAAGTTGTCCTTCAGGCCTGGCACGGTGAAAAAACGGATAAATGCACCACCCATACTTACATTTTGGACTTCTCCATTGAGAAGTCCGGAAGGGGTTACCACGGTGACTGGCCAGGCGACTTTGACTCTGGGGTAGCGGCGTCGTTCCACGATGGTGCCCCTGCATGAGTGTTGTGTTTACTATGCGCCGTTTGGCTAGGCGGTAATTAGGTGACATACATATAACTGATTATTGATATGGTGGTAATCTTACCAGAAACAATCGTATTTTGGAAGGCAGGGGAAAAGCCTTCACTGACCGATCAAGCAGGAACAAGGGGCAGATGATAAAAGCGGTTGGTTGCTGTGAACACCATACCAGTGCCCGCTGCCTTTCCTACGAGACAGCGGTGGATCCCCACAATACCTAAAACACAGACTTTCCCCTGAATCAATGTGCTCTTGGCAAGAGGGTTGAATGCAGAGCAGATCGAGCTATCAAAACTCGATCTTTTCCTTTGGGACACTGGAGATACCATCCCGACCACCAAGATGGGATATGGCTGAGGAGACACCGATCACCTTCTTGGAATCTGGAAGAGCTATGATCTGACCCCCCATCATAGCTCTTCCAGGATTTTGAGAGCATTGTGGTATTTTTTCAGTCTCTCAAGATCTTTATCTGTTATCTTATTCAGCCTGGAAAAGTCCATGTTGTCTTTGAGGTCGGCGAGCTTAATCTTCTTACCAATCGGATGCGAAGCGGCCCTCCTAACAAAATCCTCATATGTCTCCCCAGCTCTTCGGGTAACACTATCCAGGGCTTCAAGTACTCTTTCCGAAAACCCCATCTCTCTCAGCTGATCAGGGGTAACAGCGGTATCTTCGAGAACGTCATGGAGCACAGCGGTGATCATCTCTTCCTCTGTCTCCATCTGGAACATCACCCGAAGAGGATGGAGGATATAGGGTGAGCCGGCCTTGTCGACCTCGCTCTTGTGGGCTTCACAAGCAACGAATATGGCTTTTTCCAGCAAAGACATGATGAATCTCGTCTGCCCTTGCGTCAGGCATAGGTATGGAGTTTGCACGGAATTCCGCTCGACTCCAACAAGTTTTTAAATTCCTCTATGACAGATGGATTGCCGCCGTAAAGTTTTTCAATCAAAAGGAGCAGGAGGTCATCTTTATGCTCTCGCGGGACGGTAAGCCAATATTCATAGTCGCTGTCACCCCAGTGCTCTCGTGGGGCTTCTCCCACATCTTGTCCTGACAACTGAAGATCCCCGTTATCAATCACTTCAGCGTTTATAAAGATTGAAGTCTTGCCCCTAGATTCATAGAGCTTAATTCGCCGCACCATTTCAGCTCCTTTCTCCCGCGGAGACGGCATCAGCTGAATTCTCCGATTGTATGGAAGTCCCCTTCTCAATCAGATGTGCTTACCTGGGAGGTGGTGTTTGGTGCCCGCGCCATTTTTGGTGCCCCTCCAAGATTTTCTCATCGATTCTCTAAGAACAGACTCTTCGGATGTGGGAGTGGATCGCAAAAGGGTTGAGGAAATGAGAAGAGGATTTACCACTTCGAAACCAATCCAAAAAAACTTCTCCCCTGGCGTCGCTGAGACCACAGAGTGCTTATCCTGCCGGTGGGGCCCAAAAAGCTATTTCCGGTGCTTTGCCTGATACAAGCCAGGGATGCCTCCTCTCAAGGTCTTCCAGCCTTCGTTTTAAGTAATGCACCCTTACACGCATGTCCCCGTCCTCGGGATCAGCCCTGAGTCCGGCCTCAGCGTCCCGCAAGAGTATCCTGAGCTCAAGGTACTCCTTTTCAACTGCTTGGTGTTCCTTGCGAAACTTGTGAATCCTTTGGAGCAACCAGTCAGCATCAGTATAATCTATATGATCCGTCATAGCTTCATTCCTATAGGGGTCACATCTTCATATATCATATAACGTCTGGAAACATAATTAAACCAGATGTGTCTTCGCCTGACAACATAAAAGCCTCCTTACGGTGGCTTGTGCTCTTGTTGGTGCCGAGTCTTAACCTCTTCGAGAAGTGACGGTGGAGAAACGGGCTTGGTGTGGAGGAGTCCTTAGTGCATTTGATGATGAGGTATTGGAAGATCTCCGCCACCTTCATGGGGTTTAGTATGACGTGCGGAACTCCCGCACGGCTCCTCGAGTTACGGATTGGCTGCGCGGCGCCATATCACCGCTATGCAGCCACTTCACTGTGATTAACCAGCACCTAAGCTTTGCAATGATTCCCGGAGAAAAGTGCGAAAAGCTCCCTCAAGATTGAGAAACTTGATTCCTGCAGTAAATAAAACTTCTACTTCCGCAAAGGTATCACCATGAAATTGGCGCCAAACCACCTCTCCTTTCACTTTATAAAGATTGAGAGTTTTTGGCTCCACGAACTCTACTGTCAGCTGCTCCCCAACGCTAATCGGGCAATTGGTCTTGATAGCCATTCCTCCAGCACTCAAATTATAGGCTTTACCACCAATTATGCTGAGGTCAGCCTGCTGGCAGTATATAAGGAAGGAGACTGGTAAACGCGGATATTTCCGTCTGTTCCACTGACTCTGCATGAATGCTCCGGACTTTGGCAGACAATTTCCGACTTACTCAAAGAACGAGTTGAAGCATAAAGATACGGTCTCAGCTTGCCTTACTCCCCATCAAGCACTCTGATCCTGTTTTCGGCAAAGACCACATGAACTTGACACCAATTCCGCTCGGCCTTTGCTGCTCATCGCAAGCGCAGAGATTTGACCAGACCACTTGGGCAATGACTTGCATGGAGCCAGAGGGCGCTTTTACAGTCAACAGCAGTACGTCGTTGGGGCATAACGTTTTTTCCCAACAGATGAATGCACCATGTAGACTGATATTTTTGGTTTGGCCTTGAATCATCCCGTCTGGCGTTACTGCAGAAACAGGCCATTCCAGTTGGGCTCTGGGATATATCCGCTTTTCATCGACCATCGTTGCCCCCTGAAGGAGTCCTCGACTGTGAGATTTGTTGGGTTGTAACGAAGAAATTGAGATTACAACAAAAGCTGTCTTAACTGATTTCAGCTCTTTCGCTAAAGTGAGTGAGCAAAAAACATGCCAAATTACTAGGAATTAAATACATCAGCCCAGATCACACAGGGGCTCATATCTTCATATATCATCTATCGTCCGGAAACATAATGAAGCCACATGTGTCTTCGCCTAACAATACAAAAGCCCCCTTTTCGGTGGCTTCTGTGTTCTCTGTTGGTGGAGAAGGGCTGAATTTCTAGAATGCCACTACGTAAGTGAAATGATAACAATAAAATTTCCTGGGGTGCCACCATTTTGCCACGCTGTGCACCCTCTGCCGGCCAAAACCAGTTACAATCGTTTCAGGGTCTTTTATTCAATCGAAATTCGATACCTCGCCCGTGCCACATCTTTGCTAGTTGTTTCTTGGTTAAGAACCTTCTTCCCTCCAACGGATCCCAGATTTCAGCTTTGTCTTTGTTAAACCCCATATACGCAACCGCGTGAGACTCAGGCCCGGTGAATTGGTTGTCGATGAAAATCATGGCCGGAGATTTGAGTCTCTCAGGGTTGGAGTCTGAGACTTCCACCTTTTTGCTGGAAAGACCAATCTTTCGCATTCCATAAATAACCTGCGCCCCGGAGGTGCCCGCAACTGTGGTACCAAAGAGCTCAGCCATTTGCTTTTCTGTTTTCTGCATGCCAAAGGTTCGGGCAATGCTGGCTCCCGATGCTGCAGCACAACTGGCGTTGCTTGTTTGCATGACTATTCCAGTGGAGGTGACCATGTCCTTGAGACCTGGAGCGATGGGGCGAGTATAGTTCCATTGGATAACCTCTACAACCAGAATAAGAAGTGTGGCGGCCACAACAATCTTCCACCTTTCCCTGTGGCGCGTGCGGATGGTTACTGCGGAGGCAAGGCTGAAGACAAAAGCAAAAATAGCCAGGATCCCGCCCCATGTCAGGGCGGTGTAGTGATACTGAAGCCATAGGGGTACGTTCCATAGCAATTGGGGACGGTTCAGATTGGCTGTAACGAGAAGAATGATGCTCGCGGGAATGAGAACATAGAGATAGGGGGCTTTACTGAGAGCAGTCTTGACGTTCAAGTTTGGATCTTTGCGAAAAAGCCTCCTGCACTCCATCAATCCCACGAAGATGAAACCAATGATAAGCAGGATGTTGAGCCATAGAGGAATACCGACCATTTTGGCTTCCTAGCAAATAAGAAGAAAGTGTCCGAAAGAAATATCGTCGGTGCCTGGGTAGAGTCTCCTCATCATTCTTAGGCCAACTCTGTTACCCGTAAGGGTATTCACCAAAATTTCACCTGCTATCCTTCCCATAGACCTCACCCCGCTTCTCACCACAGATTGCTCGCTAGCAGGTCAAGAAGGATCACTGTCATGATTTCGTTGCTCCATCAGTTCTGACTTGGCTAGGTCAAGATGTCCTTTCCACTCCGAGTTTCGAGGATTTTGGTCTACAGCTTTGGACAACCATTGCACTGCTTGGTAGTACCTTCCTTTTTTATAAAACCCCCAGCCAATCGTATCCATAATTATTCCATTGTCTGGATGTAGTTGGTTGGCTTTCAGTGCAAGCTTAAGACCTTCGTTTATGTCTATATCTTCGTCAATTAGAATCCATGCCAAGTTGTTATACGCCCAAAAATGATCAGGATTTATCCTGATTGCGTGTCTATACTTCTCCATTGCATCGTCGTATCTGTTGAGCTTAAATAATTCAAAACCCCAACTAAAGTAAGCAGTCGCATTCTTTGGATCCAGTTCGATAAGCTGCTGATATCTGGCGTTTACTTCTTCGTATTTCGCAGTATTAACCGCTTTAGCTGCTCGGGGATCTTTTGAATAACCTAGTGC
>CAYFXH010000055.1:5194-27116 GCA_964346905.1 uncultured Desulfobacteraceae bacterium
TGCCCTTAATGCGTTTTGTCGAATCTTTGGATTCTCATCGTTCAAAGCAAGAAGCAGAGCCTCAAAAGCCCTTGGATGCTCTATCCTTCCAAGCGCTTTCACTGCTGCCCATTGCACTTGACTCACCCTGTCCTCTAAGGCAGTCACCAGTGGTGCAACTACCTGTTGGTCTTTAATCGAGCCCAGTGTCCAGACTGCCCTTTCTCGCACCTGCGGATCTTTGTCCTTTAGTGACGCAATGAGAAACTCAATCGCACGGGAATCTTCGCTTGTTTTCCAAAGTGCAGACGCAGCCGCAATCCGTACCTGCCCAATCTCATCCTGACGTGCAGCAACGAGGTGATCCACAGCTCGAAGGTCTTTCCTATCTCCGAGAGTAAAGACAGCCTTATAGCGGATCTCTGGTTCCGGGTCTCCCAGTGCTGCAATCAATTGCTTTATGGTAAAACTATGTACATCCATATCGACGTTGGGGGTGCCGTCTGCATAGTAAGATGTAAAATCAATACCTCCGTATTTTCTCTTCCAGGTAATGTTTCCTGGCGAATCTTCAAAGATTACCGGTTCATTTGTCAAAGGATTTTTTAATTCCATCACATGACGGGCTATTTCAACGTCGAATGAAGGGTCCTGCAAATCTATACTGTCATTAAGGTCCGCTTCTAAGGCGAAAATTGTCGTTGAAAAATTCCTCCAATCATACCTTGATATTTGTGAAGTAAGCTCCACTTTCTCTAAAGAAAAATAAATGGTACAAAAAATTGCCACACATACGATGAGCAGTGCTGGAAATGAGAGTACAGAAACTCTTTCTTTTGTTTTATAGAGGAAACAAAGACCTTGCAGGCCGAACAAACCTATGACAATCGCGACTATGAGTCCTGTCTGGATAACCCATTGGCTGCTGTAAACATGAGATTGATAGGGTGCTACTTTTTTCAATGAAAAAAACATGTCTTTCTTCATTTGATAGCTGGAGATTTCACCAGCAAACTCCGTCAGTACACAGCCGTTCCACATAAGCTTCATGGCCATGGGGTGGCCGATGGTATCGGGATATCTAGAAGTATTTCCATCGGCTCTTGCCACGTATACAGACACGTTATCTTTGCCGAAGCGATACTCATGAGAGTAAGAGGATTTATAATCGAAATAGTCGCTATATCTCTTTTTTAACCGGTAGCCCACTGGTACTGCTTCTTTTGATGCCAAAATAAACAAATCAAGATAAACCGGTGATCCCGACAACGATGTAAGCCGCATGGGATACACCGGCCTATCTGTCTTAAACTCTATTAATATCGGATGCGGTGTGGCAGTACCTTCACCCTCTCGATAAATCTTCGCTGCCACAAAAGCCCATTGCTTGTTGATGTAATCATCAACTATCGGAACCGCTTTCTCTGGAAATGTACTGAAACCGTTATCTTCTAACCAGGTGTTAAGATCGGAGCTTTTTCCGGCTGTAACAACAGAAAGTTCATAGTCACCAACTAGTTGTCGACGCTCGACCCTAACCGATGTGGGCTCGGGTAACGGCCCACTGCTCATATAGGCAGCGAAAAAACCATATACAAACATGATAACAATCGGTGCTCCAACAAACATTATTAGGGCCAGCCGAAGATTGAACTTAATGATACTCCAGAGAGTGGAATAGCCTTTGTGCATCATGTCGAGGCAACTTAAAAGCATAACAATAGACCAGACTATGAAAAGAAAAGCAAACAGTGAGCGCCACAAAGCCTCCTCTCTGCTACGAGTCAAATGGTGGGTGATCCTTGGCTGCAGTGCAAAAGAGAGTGTCTTCAAAAGGCCCGGAGTGATTTTCTCAAACCTCTGGGGAATGCTTGGGACCGGTATTATCCAGCCAAATTTCTGTCCCGGACCGTCGAGCGTGGATTCAACAATAAGTGTTTCCACTCCGTCCCGGTACTTGAGCAATGCCCGCTGTACGGGAATATTTGGCAGTTTGACATACGGTTCCGGCAGAATCGTACCATCAGCAAAAGAAATGCGGCAAGATACGAAGAAAGAAAGGAAGATTAAAACGGTGATAAGTGTTGATCTGTGTTTCATGGCATATTCTCTCCTTGGAAGATAACTACTTCGGTTCATTGATACTATTTAGCGAATGTACAACTTGCTTAACCTTCTGGGCTTTGACACTCGATGCAAAGCTCCACAGGGAATGAGGAGGAAATCCTATCTGAAGTGAATCAGATGAGAGTTGAATCACGGTTTACAGGAGAAGAGGAGATTACTGCGCGAGATGATCTTGTAGTTTTCAAATTGAACAGACAAGGTTTCCGTGTAGCCAAACAGGTACAGCCTCGTATGCATGTCGATCCCCTGACTTCCTCCGCTGCATGCAAACGCAAGCGGAATGAAAGAATCATGCCAGATTTAACGATTGACCTATTTCGTTGAAATTCCATGTACTTAAATGCTGCCGAATCTGTCATTAAGCTCAAGGGCATAGATGATCTGGATCATAAGTTGTCACCTAAGTGCCACTTTTGCGTAATAGTTATGAGCAATCCGATTTCGGAATTGAAAAACGTGCGGACATTCGGGAGGTGGTTGTCGGTTTGGGTGATCCGTTGATTAGGCCAACCAGGATCAAGAAAAGATGCGTTCTAGATCGAGAAAAAGGTGAAGCCTTACTCAATTCGCAGGAAACTTCAGATTACAATACGTAATCACCACTTGCAGCTCGGGAGAGCTTAACGCTTTAGTCTGCAAAACGCGGTATTTTCGAAACAATAATGTCGTCATAATAGCCCACAGCATGATACTTATTGTTATAATATAATGATGTATTGTCAGAATCTGTGTGGATGCCGATCCCACCAACTTTCTGCTCAGGATAGGTTCCAAATGCATCTTTGAAGTCTTCAAGAATATTCCTTTCTTCTCTCTTCCATTTGTATAACTGTAACCTGCCACTCTCAAGGACAATCATCTTTACAATTTCCGAGTAAGGATTAGTTATTATGTCCCCTTTCTTTTCGTGTACTCCATTACCCCACACGTAAAGAATCACATAATCAGGGGGATAGACGCCATAGAACAATTTGATGAAAGAGTACTTGATTCTCTTTATAAAAGAAGCCCTCTGTGGATCATAGTCGAAGATTATTGCTAACGACACCGAGAAGTCATTCCCTTTTTTCGTATAGGCGTTGCCTTTCTCTAAGATATTTTCTGTCTTCCACTTCCAAGCTATGTAGGGATACTCCTTCGGGTCAAACTTTGCAATCTTATAGATAGGCGCAGCAGACCCGTCACTTTCTGCCCTTATATAGATATTATTGCCATCTTCAACCGGTGTGTAACGCGTTAATGTTTTCGACCCTCGGAATTTCAGAAGATTCCATCCCTTGGGAACAAAGAAGCCTTGAGTCCACTCTTCCGTTTCCAGAGAAAAACGATCGATAATTAATGTATCTCCATCCCTTATAAGTCCTTCATTTTTTTCTCCATCGACCTTTAAGCCTTCTTCGACACTAACCTTCTTTGCAGAAGGAGAGGTGCTCTCTAGTAAAGGCCAGAAGATCACAGTGGCGAGAATGATCACAGGTAGGTGGAGAAGTTTAAAAAAAGTCTTTGAACCTCGCCGAAAACCTTTTCTCATCTTTACTATTCCCTCCTGGATGGAGCCCTTTTTATTTGACCAGCTTTCCTTCATTCCTGGCAAGGTTCCAAGCCTGAGAATCACAAAGATAATTTGCCGGCCAGTAAGAGTAGAGGAAGGGGCGTTATGGCGAGACTGACCAGCAGGATATATTTAGGGAATGGATACAGCCTGCTCATTCCGGTAATCAAGCCGATGCCCCCGCCCCCTCCAATTAAGGCGTTGCCGGGAAGATTCAAGGCGATGGCAATCATTAAGTAGCGGTGTTTTAGTAGGAGAGGAATAACCCTGGAGGGAGCGGCTCTCAACAGAAAGTTCAGTCTCTCCTCTGAATTTAAAGGCTCCAGTTGGAGCATCAGGTCTTGGGCTTTGTGCAGATGCAGCCAGCCAAAAAACCGGGCGAAAACATTGAGGGGTATTAATCTGCCAATTGCAAAACTCAGGGACAAGGACAACAGCGTGCAGAGATACACCAAGACCACACCCTTCGGCCCGAGCAAAACCATCAGCGCCAGGCCAAGCTCGATACCAGGCACGAAGGGAATAGCCATCCAAAGTACATAGACCACGATGGCGATCCAGAGCACAGTGATCATTAGACGCTCGTGCTCGGGCCAGACCTGAAAGTTGATTTGCTTAACCACCATGCCACCTCCATAATTCACTAACACCAGAAACCCAACTATCAGTGATATCTTAAAGAACCGTCGGATTCTCGGTATCTGAGCGGGTGCTTGGTGGGCTTCAGACATAATCATACCTTCCTCATGGATACAGAGTCATATCCGATCTCACGTGCTCTATTCTTTTAAGGACCCCGTAAACCAGTATTCCCTATAAGTGGTCCAAAGCCATCGCTCCTTGGTCCATGAGTAGGTGACATCAAGGGTGCCATCTTTCAAGGTACCCTTCCACTCCATCTTTCCATGCGTAGGACTGACGGTCACAGCCTGGAAATGGATAGAATCTCCCTCAACTGTCGCAGTATAAGGGCCGCTCTTAAACCCATATTGGAAACAAGCGGAAGAAGTGAATTTCCCATCACTGAAGCTCAATACGTCCTCATGATCCACCTTTTTGCCCTTTTCCCCAGTTGGACCGACGAATTTTTTCCCGTCAAGAACTCCGGAAGCAGCTGAGGCCGGCTCCACCCTTCCTGCAGCCGAGAGAGCCACCATGGTCACCGCCAAAGCAAACACGATGACTGTAGAGAACCTGTGCTGAGTTTTCATGATGAACCCCTCCTCCTGTGTGGCTCCGTAGCCAAGTTTCCTTGGCTTGTACACATTTGCTATTCATCTCTTAACAATAACTCTAGGAAAATGATTTTCAATACGAAAAACCACCAATTCAGTAGGAATTCATTTTTAAACAGTAACTACTCTTTCTCGATATTCAAGGTTGCGGCCAACCAAGGGTAGGATTAGGCGTTATTTGGCGGCTGTTCTGGGGCAGGAGAAAAGCAAACTCACCTCGATCACCGCAAGAGTTTACCTCACATCCTTATCAAGAGAATCACTTCAGAAGTAACCCTGTCGCAAGACGCAGGGGTAGGTCGAAGAAAGGGTTTTCGTTGCCCTGAAGCAGGTTATCTGAACTTCCAAAAGACGAGTGCGCACGAGAGAGAACAGCCCCAACCCCAGCTCTGATAGAAACATACTTGGTAAACAGAGCAAAATTTTTGAACCGTCCTTCGTAGTTTATCTTGATAGGGGAAACATGAACTCCTGAGGTAGGCAACATTGAGTTTTACCGGGCAGCGTCTGAATGGTAGGTGCTCGTCGGCCTTTTTCGTATGAAACTTCGATGAATCAAACCAACACTATCATTGTCCGGCTTCACCATCACCCAGTCGTTGTCCTTCCCAACTGTACTGACTTTTCTTCCAGGGGCATTTCCAAAATGATTAAAGAGTCAATGGTGGGTTTCGCGCGAATCTTGGCAGAGGATGCTATGGTTTCATACACCTCAGGAAAGTTCTCTGTGGAAGATATACTTTCCGGTGCGATGGAATCCTTGTTTGATAAGTTTTCTGGCTTTTGCAGTACCTTTTCTTTGCCATCTTCGAGACCGGTCATCTCAACGTGTGGTTGTGTTGCATTTGCCTCTAGATGATTCTCGCCTCAAGTAAAAGAAAGATACTACTTACCAGGTAGATTTGGTGGACCAAATATTGCGAATAATGCCATGAGTATGAGAGCCAAAAGCGAGATGATCACAAGTATTCTCGACGGTACTTGAGCCAAGAAACTCCCAGTCAAGCCGAGGGATTCACGCTCAACTGATTCTCCGTAAATGCTTTGCTGAGATACTCTGTCTGTATTCATTAATGATCTTTCTGCGCGAGCTTCAACTGAAACATGTTGTGATGTTACCTCAGTTTCCCATGCACCATCAGATGTCAGGCAAGCCTCATTTGCATCCAGAATGAAGTCTTTTCTGTAGTCTCTTTTATGACAAGCTGGCAGTGCGCTGTGACCTTGCGAAATGTCGGTAACCATAGATTTATCACCTAGTGATGCATCATAAGCTGTTCTCTTGGCTCTGTCGCTCAATGTATTATATGCATGCTCAATCTTTTTGAGAATATTAACTCTTTCTTCGTCGATAAAGAGAGAATACGTTAGCAAGGAGTTCTTACTATATACCTCGAGAGCATTTCTATACGCTCTTCTAATTTCAAATAGAGATGCGTCGATTGGTATCTCTAAGATCTCATAATAATTCAATTCATTAAATTTGTTCATGATACTAAAGGCAGAGAAAGTGCTTGCTCAAAAGACTCATCAACTATTTTTCTGGCGATATTATATGTTTCTTTCGCCGCCTTAGCGTAGTTATACTCATTGACAAATACTCTATTTTTCATGGTTGCATCACCAATCTTATTATCAGCTGATATGTTTCCTAAGAAGTAGTAACTGAAATAAAGATGTTTATTACATATTCTTGCGATTTTTTGGCCAAATTCCTTATCCACTTGCCATCTAAATTGATTTAAGATTATTCCAATTTTTTGATCTCTGGTGCACTTTTCTATCTGTGTGTCGTTTTCAATGTCATATTGTCTCACAAAGTTAATTATGTGTGCAAATGATGTGACATGTGAATCCTTTGCTTTGTTCAAATAGTCTCGACAAATTATATTAAGGTCGTACTCCCTAAACACTGCTTTGAGTTTTCGTAAATAAATAGATTTTATAAAGCGAAACATATTTTCAATTGATACCGGCTCAGGCGTTGTTATAAGTATTCCTTGATTTGATGTAAGATAGAAATCTAATATATTAAAATGGGTTCCTGATCCTAAATCGATGAAAACATAATCATAGGATAGGGTATGTATTGCCCTTATCAGTTTTAATTTTTGGGCATAATACAAGTTGGCGATCTCCAACGAACATCCCGATGAACTTATGATGGAAAGATTTGGCTGTGTCGTTCTTAAAACAACATCATTGATATCAGTAACTTCCTTTCTTAAATACTGTTTTAGGCTCATCTTGGGTTTGCCGATGGCTAGGAAGGTGTGAAGGTTGGAAGCACCTAAGTCTAAATCCACCAACAGTACCTTTTTTCCCTGTTGCGCCAGAATTGTGCCAAGGTTTGCTGTTATGAAGCTCTTGCCAGTACCACCCTTTCCTCCACCGACGGTATATAGTCGGGTGTCACCATGAGTCAATTTTTCAGAGGTAGATCTTTTCATCGCACTTCTGAGGTACGCTAAGAGCTATAGTCTCCCTTTCAGGTGTCACGGATCAGGAAGACGGATATTATTTGCCCACTCATGGAGTAGTGCTAGTTGCAGCTTCTTACTTCACGGCGGCAAAAATTGTGTTGATTCGCTGATGAATGACTCGTTCCGCTACAGCAGGCAACTGTTGCTCAACACACGTAGCAAGAATCATGCACGTAATGGTGACCAATTGCTGTTAATTAATGCAAAAACGTGCCCTCTTGAGGGGAATGTTGGGCCAAGTGGGGTCTAAATCTGGTTATCTAGCTAGCCTTAACGTTTTTCCTGTTCTCTTCATCTTCGCATCTGGTTTTGGATTCGCAGGTGAGATTTCCTTAGATGAAAACTGGTGTTATGATGATAGGTAAATCGGAGAGTTGATCTGTCCTGAAGGGAGCTACCATGCAAGAACCCCAGTGCCAGCTAATCCCGCTTGTTGTTCGTATTCTTATGGCTATTGTCCTTATGGGCTTTTTGGCAAGCTGCACGCCAGCCATGCAGACCTACAGATTGTACGAGGGCCAGAAATTGCCCAGTAGCGAAACTGCAAACCTTCTCTGCAAAGGGGCGCGGATACAAATCAATTCTGTAAATGGCATGAAAAGCCCCGATGGAAAAGATACTTTTGGCAACGTTACGCTTGAGGTTCTCCCCGGTAAGTATAGCGTAACCGTATCTTTTTCCGGTAGGTCCATGACGTTGGCTTCGGGGGGCAAGTATTATTACAACATCTATTACAGACACGACTCTTTAGATAATGTGGATATTACCATAAAGGCTGAGGCTGGCCATACGTATCTCGTAACTTCCACCCACGATTATGAGAAATCCAGATGGCACGCCATTGTAAGGGATGAAACAGGCAATAGAATAATTCTTGAGAAAGGTCCCTACTCCCTGAACAAAATCAGAACAGGGGACAATCGGGACGTCAGGCGAGTGTATACTAGATGAGATCGGCCAGCGGCTCGTGGCGAGGCAGGCGAGACAGGGGTTGGAGGGCAGCTGGGAGAGGGTAGATACTTGGCCCGACCACGGATCATTATTCTTGAATTTGTGCTATGAATAGTGAGGGCAGACCTGCCCATCATTGTTAAATCCTTCAGCCCCGGTATTTGAGATTATAAATTACTATGTTTTCGTGAGAAATCTGTGCTCCTCGACGAGTTAGCAGTCCAGGTTTTTTCCCACTTGCTTGCCATGCAGATATCCAATGGTCAACAACTTGGTTGACCGCGACGTTGTAGAGATAATCTGTCACTTGTTTGTCCCTACTGTGTCCGTACGGCTTTCTGTATTTCTTCACTAGTCTCGATATGCTCGCATCGAGGTTATTAACTGGCTGGAAGCCATCATACACAACTTTTTTTGGAATGAGAGTGGTACTGGCGATGAATTTATCTGAATATATGGTTTCTGCGATATTACAGGCCAGCAATCCAAATCGATGAGTCGTATTGAAATCTCTAAGCTTGCCTTCGCGCAAGTCTCTAACAAGGCTATTATAGAGCCTTTTAGTATCTTGGGGCTTGATGGAAGAAAAAGGGCCTTTAATTCTATCTGCAAAATGGATTCCTTCGTGGACTGATGCAAAATTAACCGTTAGATAAGATCTTAGATACTTTGGGGAAAAACTAATGGCATCCTTAAGTATTTGACAGCGGGTTTCATTATTAAACGCCAGAGACATATCTGGTAAGAGGACCATAAAAAATACAAAGAATAGAACAGATTTTTTAGATAGTTTTCTAGCCATGAGAGCCTCCCTGCGAGCGTTCGGATAATACTCGTCCTCGAATCTGGAGTATTTCGGTTACTTGATGCTGTAATTGGCTCGCATATTCATTGTGCCGGAGTGCTTGTAGCCCGGACCGAACTTGAAGATCTTTGTTTGGTCCTTTTGGAGCACCAAACAGCACTTTTTTGACCAACTCGGTGCAAAATACCTTACAGATGCAAAGGCTTCCGTACTTTAAAGGGGAAGATTTAGAGAAGGATTGTGTGCGCAGTATGTGAAGCTAGGAACGTGAATCCGCCCAGGGCCCCCTGTTCCAAACACCGATGCAATATTTCAGATGACTTGTTATGCAGAAAACGTTCCAAATCAGCGGATCCTGGGGTCACATCTTCATTTATCATGTAAGGAAAAGGGCAGATGACATACGGTTCAAGGTAAAAGGTGCAAGGTACAAGGGCCAAACATTTCGAAATTCGAAATTCGAAATTCGAAATTATTGAGGTTGACTACTGGATTCTTTGATTGCAGATTTGCGAAACCGGGAACCCGCCCGAAGGGTGGGAGTCCGAAGGACAAACCGGGAACCCGCCCGAAGGGTGGGAGTCCGAAGGACAATTGCGGATTTGGAAAGGCAGAGGGCAGATTTTAGATTTTAGAATGTAGATTGCAGAATTTTCTAGCTGGCAGCTTGTGCTGAGGTTGTCGAAGGGCAGGCTGCCAATCTCAACCGTCCTAACCGGCAAAACCGGCGCAACTGGCCAACCTGGCTAAACAGGAGTCAGAGGGTAGAAGGCAGGGGGCAGCCCCGCGACTCCCCGCGGGACTGCCGACTGCCAGCCGTCCATCATGGAGTGACCTCGAACTCGAGTGACTTCAGCACCGTGCCCTCAGAATCCAAGACATCCACACGCCATGCTCCCAGTTCGTGCGCTTGAATAATCTTTGAGCTCTTGGTGCGCCAACTGATCGAATTGACCGCCAGGTCTACCCTAGCTCGCTCGGTGCCATCGAAATACCACACATGCGTGATTTGAGTCGGGCTCTGGGCACCGGTGATTTTGGTGAAACAATAGAGTTTGCCCACCGCGACAGGAAAACTGGTTCCCGCGTCCACAGGTTCGCGATCAACCACGTCTTTGGCAATAGCTGCCGCAGTTACTTCAAGCTGAACAGCCTCCTGAGCCTGGCCAATAGCCTGCAGCCCCACACACAACGACACAACTAATAACATTGGAATGATTAACGTTCTCATGATGGTAATCTCCTCATGCTAGAAGTTGATCTTTTTTGAAGCTGGCCTCAAATTCGGGCCAAAATAGCATATGTTCGAGTAGTTAGCAAATCAGGGTAGCATAGAGCAGCGGGCAGGTTGCAGCTGGCAGAAAGCAGAGGGTAAATAATTGCGGATTGCGGATCGCGGATTGCGGATTTGGAAAGGCATAGGGCATGGGGCATAGAGCATAGGGAAATGCAGCTGGCAGAGGACAGAGGACTTACGGTTCAAGGTAAAAGGTGCAAGGTACAAGGGCCAAACATTTCGAAATTCGAAATTCGAAATTCGAAATTATTGAGGTTGACTACTGGATTCTTTGATTGCAGATTTGCGAAACCGGGAACCCGCCCGAAGGGTGGGAGTCCGAAGGACAAACCGGGAACCCGCCCGAAGGGTGGGAGTCCGAAGGACAATTGCGGATTGCGGATTTGAAAAAATCATCGAGCACGTATCAGCAGGCAGCGGATCATGGCGAGGGAAGTGAGAAAGGCGAGAAAGGAGGCAGGTGTGGCAGGCAGAATGAGCGCTACGCTGTCACACGTGGTAATTGGGTGAATGTAGAGCGAGCCTTGCTCTTAAGACGAGTTAGTTCTGATGGTTATTGACTCCAAGCCATCGCCGTAGAAAAGGCTTCCAGCAATAGATTTCGTAAAGTTTGAACAATTTGGCATGGTGGCCGCCAAACCGGCACCACAGGTTCATAGGGTGCAAGATATGCTGCAGCTGTTTTTTCATATGTGTTCTCTTTTCCTCTCTCAGCTTCGGACCTGAAGCACTAACCGTATCGCAAGCGGGGTTAATGTAAGCACCCATTCGTACCGTGTCAATGTCTTGAAAGATCAGCAGGCAGCGGGTCATGGTGAGACGGGAGGTCGGCTGAGACGAGGGTAAACGGGCAGAAGGAAGATTTTAGATTGGAGATTGCAGGTTGAGGAATTGAGGGATGTGGGATTGCGGATTGCGGATTGCGGATTTGGAAAGGCATAGGGCATGGGGCATAGAGCATAGGGAAATGCAGCTGGCAGAGGACAGAGGACTTACGGTTCAAGGTAAAAGGTGCAAGGTACAAGGGCCAAACATTTCGAAATTCGAAATTCGAAATTCGAAATTATTGAGGTTGACTACTGGATTGTTTGATTGGAGATTGCAGGTTGAGGAATTGAGGGATGTGGGATTGCGGATTGCGGATTGCGGATTTTTTTGAGCTATTGACCAACAGGCTAGACCGGCAAAACCGACTCAGCCCGCCAAACTGACTAGAAATGGAGTTTCTAACCCTTCCATGGAAACACCCGGAAAAGTAAAGGAGCCCAGACCTTACACCCTGGGCTCCTTTACTTTCTGGCGCGCCTGGGAGGATTTGAACCCCCGACCTACGGATTAGAAGTCCGTTGCTCTATCCCTCTGAGCTACAGGCGCGAGGTCTTTTGGTCCACCCCCGGTGGGTGGAAAGAGTCTTACACCAATACCTGCCTTTTTGCAAGGTATGGTAATGAGGGGGTTCGTTGTTTAGTTTTGCAGTTTTGCTTCACTTAATGAGCAGTCAACAAAAAAGAATGCAGAGCTACTTCACGAGGTGATCGCTGCAAGATTGGAGACACAGCAATCAAACTGCTCCGCAAGAGATCCTCTCCTTTCCTGAGAGAACACTGCGGGGTTACCCCCCCGCTCTTTTACTAGCAGAGGACCCGTGCTCAAGGCTGTATGACCGACCTCCGGGGGCTTGCTTTTTCCACCCTTTCATGCTGCCCACCTGCCGGAGCAGGTGGGCAAAAGATTTGCACTACATATTGTAATTTGTATCATCTAATATATAATATATTGCGGTAGGAACAGGTTACTCTTTGTCTTGATCCTACCGTTATGGCCCTAGCTCCATCGATTTACCGCGCAGACCAGGCTGAAACCAGATCGGCCGTGGGCAACGTAGGTCGATGGGGCTTTTTTATTCCCCCTGAGACGAGACTATGAGCAGACGGGCAGAGGGCACCGTTGGAATCCCTAAAATGTTGGTTTTCATTGAAAGTGGGAAAGGGGGGAAGGGAGTTTCTCTTCGTCACTCAGCACCATTCAATCGATGTGAGGGCTGGAAAACGAAAGAACCTCCCCTAAAACTCCTTGAGATTTGCAGAAATCCTCGAGTGGATCATCTCGGATTTCTCTCTGTCACCGAAGGTGCCAATGTTCACCGTAACCTCAGTCACATTACCAGCTCTCCTTGTCATTTCAATTTCTAGCGATGTTCGGTCATACAATCTAGCTGTCAGTAAGCCACCGAAATAATCATGGCCCCTAACCCGTGGCTCTATATCCATCACAGTTAGGGCGGAAGAAGTGGCTTCCCAAACTTTTGGTAATGGAGCACTATAATAACGTCTATCAGTGCCTCTTAAGGAGGCACAGCCGTTCAGTACCAAGAGGATACAGTACAGCAAAATGAGACCATTCATGTACCTGTTTTTCATGGAATTCTCCTAACGTTCAAACTGGGGAGAGCAGGTTTTAACGATCAATTCAGATAAGGTAACGACAAACACAATCAGTGTCAAATAGTGAGTCTTAAACGAACCGAGAAAAGGGGCACGTTGGGTAGATTTTCAGTTTCAGTCCAGGTAAGCCTCAGACGTGCTTTCAGCATATCCAGCAAGCAGAGAAGACACCCCCCAGCCTTTCCGATGAAAAACCAGACAAGTAATGGTCACGTATGCAATCGATCTTGGGGCTAGGAAATGTAAAATCCAAAGAAGGTGCCCTACTATGACTTCTTGTCTTCGGCATCACTTTTGCAAATACACGTCAAAAAGATCTGACATTCCAAGAATCTTCTTTGCAGAGTTGAGGTGAACAAATGAAAAAGATACTCCTGATCGTGACATGTGTTCTGCTCGCAGGATGTGGTGGGCGTAATTTCGTGCCATCTGGATACTATTTAGAAGCATATTCTGGCGGCGCATTTTCGGTGGAAGATAAGGTATGGGTGCATAACGCCACTCCAAGTAGAGTAGAAAAAGTAGGTACCTTTCTATACTCCGACCTCAGAGATTGGGGGAACCAATTGGCATATGGACTTCAGTATAATCTTAAATCCAGGGGTGCGAAGATTGACCGTAGGGCAAAGAAGAAAATCAGTATACAGGTAACGCACGCTGTCGTAGAAAACAAATTATTCAAGTACACCGCACACATAGAGTGCGTAATTAGGTTAGGAAACGGTTATGCTAAAAAGGTCACCGCTTCCCACAGCGCCGCAGTTGATACTGATGCTTGTTCAGGTCTTATTCCGGTTGTTATAGAGAAAATAATGTCAAATCCTTCAGTTGTGAGGTACCTTGCTACGGCATAGGGTTGCTGCTGCACCGCAGGGTGTTAGCCGCCCTTTTCAATATTGTTCGTCTTTCACAGTGCGAACCGGAGCTTTAATTCCGCTCTTGTATTGCAACACTCCATCCATCCTGGCCACATCTTTTTCGCCTTCGCTATCTGCCCGAAGATTTGGGCTTTTTTGAAAACCCTTCTTCTGCACCGATAAAAATTCCTATCAAAAGAGTCGCCTTTTGTATTGACAGCTGCACTTTAGGAATTACCTTCAGACTAAGGAGCGGTAACAATACGTCACAACATGAAGGTTGTGACCACCCTACGAGGCCCGCACCCTTCCATAGACACATTCTTGTAGAGGGGGAATCATGTTTAGTTTCCGTTGGCTTGTGCACAACAGAAGAAGGTGTTTCGTTTGTGGCAAGAAGAAGAGATGGTTGATCAGCACGCGTTTCAACTTCCCCCACAGCAACAGAACCTGGAAGACCAGACGCTGTATTCCCTGTGCGTTGATCAGCGGCTGACCAATGCTCAGACGGTTGAGACTTTCATCGGTGAAGATGCATTGAGTATGGCAAGGTCATCAGTAGGTCCGCCTCGTTGCATTGATTTCTGAAAGGGCGTGGTGGAGCTCTGGCTTCATGGTTTTTCGTTATTCATAGTGGTTTTCCCGATTGAAACAAAACACTGTTTTGTGCTACCTTAACTTATGGACAGGCGGGTTTTCCCGCCAATATCCAAGAGCCCCCATTGGCTTTTGCTGGACGGTCAGTGGGGGTATATACTTCGAGTGCAACACTCCCGTGACACCCCTCAGTGGCGTGTGTCAAATATGATCGAGCTAATTCTGATCTTTTCCGAGTGCTGTTTCCTATCCTGGGAATCGGTAGCCTTGTAGAATGGGAGAGTAAGTAGCTCAGCTTGGCCGTTGAGCCAGATAGCCTGATTGTAAGTCCGTGGAAGACCTGATCTGATGCTAGAGGTTATTGAAAAAATCCTTTATATTGTTGCTTTTACAGGGCAAACCCTGCTGATTATCGTCGGTGTAAGAGCAATTATGAGCCAAAAGGATAGGATCGCGGGCACGGTCTTCATCCTTGGTGGTTTAGTAGGGTTAAACGTGCTCATAGGCGGCACAGTTGTTGGCTTCTTGGTTGGGCCCATCCTCCTTGCCCTGTGCGTACTGTTCTTTTTCATCGTCGAGACCAGCAAGTTTAAATCTCGAGAAAAACGGAGACATTCCAGGACCGAAATCGCATATCCCGTGGTGGTGATGACCCCTGACGGCCCGGTGGCCGGAGTTACGCAGAATCTTAGCCTCGGTGGTGCTTTTGTCCGTTGTTCTAAATTGCCAGAGGTTGACGATACTTTCCGCCTGGTTATCAAGCCCACCAAACGTCCCCCCTTGTTAGTCCACGCTGAGATGGTTTGGTCAGGCACTCTAGTGAGCGAAGATTCCATGCCCAATGGCATGGGATTATCTTTCCGATTTATTGCTAATGATGAGGGCCACCAGCTCATAAGCAACGCAATTTCAAACCACATCTAGCCTCGGAACATAGCCAGACTGGAGGGTATGGGAGCTCTCCGGCTAGGAATACAGATATATTCTTGGAAGAAAGGCTAGAATAGTCCTGAACGGAGATTGCATGGCCCGTTAGCATAGCTATCCCTCAAGGACCAACAGAGGGGAAAATCAGGAACATCAGTGGAGGTACTGACTTCGCTTTTTTGCTACTCCGTTAATGAGCGGTGGATATTTCGGTTTGAGCGTTTGTAAGGGGTGCGACACTCCTCAATTCCATTTTGCCTCGAGCCCCCCTTGCAGAAGTTCCATTCCGTTTTGTTTTCGATTATAATGTCCTGTGAATACAGGAGTTTAGTGACCAGCTGTGGGAGATAGCTGCTCCGGCTGCAACCCTACGAAACCCTCGAACCTGCTCCGGGAGAATCTGTGACAGGCCGCGTCAAATTCATCTCTTTCCTCCTCATCATTCTGATTATCACAGCCGTGGTCCTCACGAGCCCCTGGTGGTGGAGAGATCGCCAAGCGCCTGCCAGTGATGTCAGGAAAGTTGTGGTGAGCCGCCGCACCATGCATCGAACGGTTGTCTCTTCAGGAACAGTAAAACCCCAGGTGGGTGCTGAGGTCAAGGTGGGCTCCCGGATCTCCGGCACGGTGAAGCGACTCTTCGTTCAGGTTGGAGATCGGGTGGAAAAAGGCCACCTGGTGGCGATTATCGAACACGAAGACCTGCTGGCTAAGCTCAAGCAGGCCGAGGCTGTGCTGAATAGCCGGAAAGCTCGGCTCTATGCAATCCAGCAAACACGCCCGAAGGAAATCAACAGGGGCCGCGCCAGAATACAGGAGCTTGAAGCTCAGTTGGACCTGGCTCGTCTCACCCTCCAACGTCAGCGGTCCCTTCTAAAGGGCGAGTACGTGGCCCAGGAGACCGTGGACCAAGCGCAAAAAGAGGTTACCGTCCTGGAGGCCCAACTCCTCTCGGCCCACGAGAATCTTGCCTTACTTGAAGCCGTGTACAAGACAGACCTCAGAGTTGCCAGCTCCCAGGTAGCTGAGGCTGAGGCAGCGGTTGAAAGTGCCCAAATCAACCTCTCCTACGCCACCATTCGGGCCCCCATCACCGGTGTCGTCGGCTCAATATCAACCCAGGAGGGCGAGACCGTCGCCGCCAGCCTCAATGCGCCAACCTTTATCACCCTCATTGATCTGGAGCGCCTTCAGGTGGATGACTTTGTGGATGAAACCGATATCGGCCTTGTCCGTGTCGGCCAAGAAGCACACTTCACGGTGGACGCCTATCCCGATATTGTCTTCAAGGGTAAGGTGGTGGCCATCTACCCTATGGCCACCATTCAGGAGAACGTGGTTTACTACGACGTCATCATTCGTATCAACAAGCCGGTGCGAGCAGTATTGCGTCCGGAGATGACCGCCAATGTCAGGATAATCGTCGATACCCATCCACAGGCGCTGGCGGTGGTCAATGAAGCCATTGTTCGGATTGGCGGAGAGCGATGGGTTGCAGTGGAGGACTCCGGCGGCAACATCCGGAAGCGCAAGGTGACCGCAGGCTGGGTTGATTTGGGCTATACCGAAATTCTTTCCGGCCTGAAGGAGGGAGAGACCGTTGTCATCGGCGGTTTGAAAGCGGGTAAAGGACGGGAAAGCAGAGGTGGCTAGAAGGCTGGCTGCACGGGAGACGACTAGGGGACGCTGAAGGAGCAAGGAAAGCTCACTGAGCTCCATCTAGATAGCTGATTTTGCCGGTTCCGTGCCTTGCCAACCGGGATCTGGGCTGAGACCAGGATGTTGAGATGAACCGGGAGCGTTTTGCTCCGACAATCACGCCGGTTGGAAACCCCATAGAATCAAGATGATGTAGATAACGGCGATGTGGGACTATGATTGAACTCCATGACATCAGCAAGACCTATCACACTGGCTCCATCGAGACCCCGGTGCTCAAAGGTATCGATCTCACCATAGCGGCCGGTGAGTTCTGTGCCATTATCGGTCCTTCCGGCAGCGGCAAGAGCACCCTTATGCATCTTCTCGGCCTCCTGGACCGGCCTTCTGGCGGCACCTATCTTCTGGATGGTCAGAACGTCATCCAGCTTACAGACGACGAACTGAGCCAGCTCCGCAATGAGAAGATGGGTTTCGTTTTTCAAAACTACAACCTTTTGGGCCGGGCAACCGCCCTGGAAAACGTAATGCTGCCCCTGGTCTATGCCCGACACTATCCGGACGACTTCAGAAAAAGGGCGCATGAGGCCCTGGAGGCCGTGGGATTGAGTCACAGACTCCACCACCGACCGTCCGAGCTTTCTGGGGGAGAGTGCCAGCGGGTAGCCATTGCCCGGGCCCTGATAAATCGACCGGAGGTCATCTTCGCCGACGAACCTACGGGAAACCTTGATCGAAAGGCCTCGTATGAGGTCCTGGAAATATTCCAGCGGCTCAACGAACAGGGGCACACCTTCATTCTGGTAACCCACGATCAAGAGATCGCGCAACATAGCCAGCGCATCATCGAGCTGATCTACGGAAAGGTCGCCGCTGAACGCCAGGTCACCGAACCACTCAGGGCCAGTACTCTCCTCACCAGGCTCCCTCAGGAAAATGAACTGAGAACCTACAGCTGATGAACTCAAGAATTCTTCGAATCTCCAGGCAAGCTGCCGCAAGCCTCAAAGCCAAGAAGGGCCGCGCCTTCCTGATGATGCTGGGCGTCATAATCACCATCGCTGCAGTTACGGTCATTGTTTCCATCGGCGAGGGCGCCCGAAGAGAAGTTCTGGACTTCATGAACAATCTTGGTTTTGGGGCCGATGCCATTTACATCCGTGCAGGGGGCGGCAAGCTCTGGCATCGCCGCGGTCCCCGGGCGGAAACCCTATCGCAGCGGGATGCTGCAGATATCAACCAGCTCTACTACGTGCTCGCGGCCAGCCCCCAGCAGTCTACCAGACTTCCCGGCGTCTTTTATCGTGACCGCAAAGCCGAAACACGCATCAATGGCGTGCGGTATGATTGGTCGGAGATGCGCACCTGGAAGGTTGTCTCGGGCCGTTTTATCACTGAAGAAGACGACCGGCTCATTCGCAAGGTCTGTGTGCTGGGGCAGACCGTGCGCAAAGAACTCTTTGGAGAGGAGGACCCCGTCGGCAAGAGTGTGCGAATCAAGCGCAACTATTACCGAGTAATCGGCGTCCTCGAGGGCAAGGGGTTCACCCGTCGCGGCCACGACATGGACAATCGGCTGCTTATCCCCCTCAGCACCTGCACCAAGCTGGTGGTTCACAACGACCACTTATCTGCAATCCGGGTGCGGCTGAAATCGGGCGATTACCTGGATGAGGCCCTGATAGATATTCCCCGCATCCTCCGCGAGAATCACCGGTTGGCCCCTGGGGTTCCGGATGATTTCACCCTGATCACCCCTGCGGAAATTCTTGCCTTTGTGACCCGCCAATCTCGAGCCCTGGTCTGGATGCTCAGCTGGATCGCTGTCATTTCTCTTTTCGTGAGTGGCATTGTTATCATGAACATCATGTTGGTCTCTGTGAGCGAGCGGGTTCACGAGATTGGCGTGCGACGCTCCACGGGTGCCCGCCAGCGGGATATTCTCCTCCAGTTTCTCCTCGAGGCAATCATCGTTTCTTTCATGGGCGGTGTGGCCGGCGTCTTACTTGGCGTCGGCGTCAATCAATTCGTTACGTGGGTGCTCAAGATCACCACCGCCCTTTCTTGGAAACCTTTCCTGCTGTCCGGCTGTTTTTCTGTGGTGGTGGGTCTGTTTTTTGGAGTCCTTCCTGCCAGGCGAGCCAGCCGGCTGACACCAGCCCAGGCGCTCAGGTAGAGCCGGGAACCACATTTTCTTCGGCAGACTCGCCTGTTCATGGCCGATACAACCAAACGAGGCTCACTGCCTGGAGAGGGTTTGATTGGTGAGCACAAGCCGTACAGTTAGAATAGTCCTGGAGGCTCTTGGCGCCCTGGGAGGCCACCGGCTCCGTAACGGTCTTGCTGTTCTCGGTATGGTCATCGGGGTTGCCGCAGTGGTTCTCATGGTGGCCATCGGGCGAGGGGTGCAGAATCGGGTGCTGGCAGACATTGAGCGCATGGGCACTGATCTGCTCACAGTCAACGCTGGAAGCACTCGCTTCCGTGGCGCCAGACGCAGGACGGCAAGCCGGGTCAACACCCTGAAGCAGGACGACGCTCGTGCCCTGGAGCGGACGCTGCCGGCGGTACTCAGGGCAGTACCGCTGGAACTCCGGAGGGTCAACGTGAAAGTGGGCGAAGCCCTGGCCGGCACAACCCTTACCGGCACAACGCCAGCTTTCTTTGCCATCCAGGACTATGAGATCGATCAGGGAGTCTTCTTTTCCGACGATGACCTCAAGCGGCTGAAACGGGTGGCCGTACTGGGCCCGGCTGTGAGCTGGAACCTTTTTGGTGACGACTCGGCGTTGGGTCGCAGAATAGTTATTCAGAAGGTGCCCTTTGTGGTCATCGGTATGTATCAAAGTAAAGGCTTGGATGCATTTGGCGAGGATCAGGACGATCAGATACTGATTCCCGTCACCACCATGATCCGCAGAGTCCTGCACCAGGAGCATCTAAGCACCCTCATCCTCCAGGTTGCCCCAGGCAACCTGGATGCGAACCTCATCAAAGAGGTGCGCACGCTGCTGCGCGAGCGCCACAATTTGCGCAAGCCAAACCAGCCGGACGACTTTACACTCAGCACGCAAAAGGAATTGTTGGAGAGCAAAAGTAAGAGTGCTCGGACCTTTGCCCTGCTCATCTCGAGCGTGGCGTCCATCTCAATGGTGGTGGCTGGCGTGGGAATATTGGCGGTGATGCTCATTTCCATCCAGGAGCGCACCAGCGAAATCGGCCTGCGCCGAGCCCTCGGTGCCACCCGGCTGGACCTGCTCCACCAATTTCTTCTGGAAGCGCTGGTTCTGGGAAGCGTGGGTGGTGCCGCTGGAGCCTTCCTTGGGCTTGTCGCCGCTCTCATCCTGCGAGTCGCTACCCCGCTACAATTTGCCCTGCCCTGGACCATAGCGCTGATGGCGGCTCTGATGGCAATCCTCATCAGCCTCATTTTCGGGGTGCTGCCTGCGAGAAGGGCTGCGAATCTGGACCCGGTTGACGCCTTGACCACCGAGTGAAAGGTATGCTCAAGAAGTCAAACTGGCGCGGTGAAACCGAAAATGCGGTGCACCCTCCCCTTCCTTGAAGATGCGAAAAAAGTGGAGAAATGGTGTTTGCTGAAATAGATCCTTTCCCCTTAGCCATGTGACCCCTTGTTTGTTCTCTTCGATGTTGTCGTTTTTCAATAGTGTGTGGTAACCAGCAAAAATATGATTTCTTCCCTCTGGATGTTCGCTAAACGCTCCCAGGTAACCGCTGGGAGTTTGTATGCCTGACCATTACCTCTTCATACTGCCAAAATTGGGGAAATCAACCGTTTTCGTTGGGGGATACGGCGCACTATTCCAGGTTCACTCTCTGTTCTTTTTCCCCCTGTACGAAATAATCTTATTAACTTCAGTAACTTAGAATTACGACGAGGCCCAAACTATCTCCTGGCACAAACTTTGCGGTCTTAGCGGCGAACTATACTCTTTGCCCCAGGAAGAGCCGAAGAGAGGTAATCTATGAAAACAGCAAGCGTAACACTACCCAACGGCATGGTGGTCTCGTGCCTCCAAAAGCACGAGGTACCAATCGTCAATCTGGAGATCCAAGGGTACCTCTCACATGGTCTCCAGTTGAAGCCAGGGGATACGGTGTTCGACGTCGGGGCCCACATTGGCCTCTTCACTCTGGCGGCTTACGATCGTTGCGATCGCAATCTAAACGTCTACGCTTTCGAGCCGGTCCAGGCCATCTTCGAGATGCTTCGCCTCAACGTTGAACGCTACGACTCCAGAGAGCAGCTGAAGGTCTTTCCCTTCGGCTTCTCCAGCAGCTCCGAAACGGTCTCCTTCGCGTACTACCCTGGCGCCACCGTGCTCTCCACATTCTATCCCGACGAGGAGGCCGACCTGAAGATGATAATAGAGGCCACGCTGAAAAACATCATGTACCTGGACGAAGCCCCACTAGCACTCCGTTGCCTCCGATGGCTGCCCAGTTTCCTGCGCCCCTTGCTCCTCCACTACCCCCTCAAGAGAAGGCTGTCCCGCAAGACTGTAAGGTGTCAAATGCAGACCGTCTCACAGTTCCTGCGCGACCACGGGATAGCTCGCATCGATTTGCTCAAGGTAGACGCGGAGAGGGCCGAGTTGGAGATCTTCCGGGGCATCAAACCCCATGACTGGCCCAAAATACAACAAGTGGTGGTGGACGTCCACGACCTGGATCACCGACTCGAAGTCATGAAGGCAATGTTGCACCAGCACGGGCTGACCAAGATTGAGGTGGACCAGCCACCCACCTTGAAGCACTCGAAGATTTACACCGTCTATGCCATGAGACGGCATTGACATGGGTTAGGTATGCATCCAACCGTAACGCTGCCATCGGGGAAGCACCTGCTCCACATTGGTGAGACGTGAGGATTGCGGATTGCGGAATTGAGGGGTGTGAGATTTAGGATTTCGGATTGCGGATTGCGGATTGAGGATTTGGAAAGGCATGGGGCATGGAGCAGAGGGAAATACAGTGGGCAGCAGGCA
>CAYFXH010000056.1:0-26974 GCA_964346905.1 uncultured Desulfobacteraceae bacterium
TCCCCCTTGTGGCCACCACCTACCGGCTCACCGAGCACTTTCAGACCGGCGTGCTCACCCGCTGGCAACCCTGGCTGCTGGAGACCCAGCCGCAGCTCTTTGTAGAAATCAGTGAAGAACTGGCTAAACTCCGGGGGATCAATAACGGAGATAGGGTCAAAGTTTCCTCGATTCGTGGCGAGGTGGAAGCCGTGGCTATGGTGACCTGCCGTTTCAAACCCATAACCGTCCACGGACAGACCATTCACCAGGTGGGGTTGCCCTGGTGCTACGGGTGGGTGCATCCTGAGGATGGCGGTGACTCGGCCAACCTCTTGACACCATCCGCCGGGGACCCCAACACCAGAATTCCCGAGTTCAAGGCTTTCATGGTCAACGTGGCAACAATCGGGAGAAGGAGGGCGTAACCATGGCTGGTAAATATTTCCTTATAGACACTACCCGTTGCATGGGCTGCCGCGCCTGTCAAATCGCCTGCAAGCAGTGGAACAAGCTGCCTGCCAGCGAAACCAAGCAATATGGCAGCTACCAGAACCCGTTGAACCTTGACGGTAACACTTACCGGTTGGTGCGTTTCGCTGAGTACGCCTCCGAGGTCAATACCACCGTCTGGTACTTCTTCACCGACGCCTGTCGTCACTGCCTGGCTCCACCTTGCAAAAAGAAGGCGGACCAGTACGTAAAGGATGCCATCATTGTCAATGACTTTGGGGCGGTCTTATTTACCGGCAGGACCAGGGAGCTGGAAAAAAGCTCCACGGTGATCAAACAGGCCTGCCCGTGGAGCATCCCCAACTGGAGCAAAAAGCAGAGGCAATTAGTAAAGTGCCACATGTGTTACCAACGTGTCGAGGCCGGGCTTTTACCTGCCTGCGTCAAAGCCTGCCCCACCGGGACCCTCAACTTTGGTGACGAGGCGGAGATGAAAAATCTTGCAAATCAGCGCTTGGCTGCGGTCAAGAAGAAATTCGGTGGCTCGGGCGAAATTCTGGACGTCAAAGACGTGCGGTCATTATTCCTGGTTGTTGACGAGTATACCAAGTATGTTAAGGTAGCCTAACTGGGCCCGGGGCTCCGCCAATTCGGAGCCCCGGGTCTCGCAGGGGAGCGGAAATCTACCGGAGAAATGAGGTTCATTTATGGCTTTGAGCCAGAAGGACATTGCTTCAAAGGTAAAGGCGATCGGCAGTCGTAACCCGGCCTATGCAGAGGTGATTCAGTGGGCGGGCGAACTTTTGTCCGAGACTGTGCGTGTTTCTGGGAAATTTAGCCTGCCTTCCCTGAACCTTGACCAGGAGCATTCGCCAGAGGCTTGGCCTCAGGGAAGGTCACTCTTGGACCCAGGAGAATTGTCGCTGGACTGGGAACAGGCTAAAGCCTTGTACAAGCGATTGGTCAGCCTAGTAGAAATTAGGGAAGAAGGGCGCGGGCAGGTAGAGGGGCTGCTGCAGGCCTTGGTGGAGGATCAGGATGGTACTCCCAGGCTGATGAAAGCCGCACTGACCTCCGATCTCAGGGCTATAGAGACCGCAGCCCAGGAGTTAAAGATCGATCCCCCAGTATTGACCCTTCTCCTTCGTTTGTCACTGAGGCCCGCTCTCTTGAGCATGGCCCGAGCCGTCCTGGACCGGCTAGACCTCAGCCGGTGGACCTACGGCCACTGCCCGGTGTGTGGCTCGGCGCCCATACTGGCCGATCTTTCAGGCGAGGGCGGCAAGAGGAGACTGCACTGCTCCTTGTGTGAAACCGCCTGGCCTTACCCCCGCCTGCAGTGTCCCTTCTGCGAAAATGATAACATGGAAGACTTGAGCTACCTGCAGGCGGAGAATGAAGAGGGTTTGCGCGTGGATCTCTGCAGCGGCTGCGGTCATTATCTCAAAACCATCGATTTGCGCGAACTGCCCGGAGCCGTGATTTTGCCTCTGGACGACGTGGCCACCTGGCATTTGGACCTGATAGCCCAACGCACCCTGGAAGATGAAGAAACCAACTTATCCCGGGCCACCTAGGGTTTTGGTGCTGGGCTTATGGTATCCTCCCTATGGGTGCAACAAGCCATACGAACACTGCTTCGAGAATTCAGTAATATTTCCTATCTCTATCTAAGAAAGGGGGGAGTCTACAATGCGGCGCTGGCCGGTGGAAACCGGATACTCCTCTTTTCCAGTCAAATGATACCTCAAAGTCATGCATGAAGGTCAATACTTCCTTTCTAAGACCATTGAACCGTTCGAGTAGAGGTCTGGCTTTGCGTTTCTTCCTCCACCCCTTTTTTTCTTCACATGAGAATATGCAAGGATAAAAACTATGGAGAAGGGAAGATCGTTATCAGTATGGGTTGGAATCTTTGTTACAACTGTCATCTCTTTAACTTACGGTGTCACCGCTCTAGGCATTGAAGCGTTTTCAAATCGTTCCGAGCGGGTCAAATCTGACGTATTTAGAGCCGATATTATCGCCTTTGATACGGTGACGGTTTTTGATGGTCTTGAAAGACCGAAAGTTGTATTTTTGCACGATTTACATACCGATGCCCTGGAAAAGAAAAATAAAGACTGTATGACCTGCCATTTGTCTGAAAATGATCGGTTGTCTCCTAGATTCAAGCGGCTTAAAGATGCTGGCAGACAAAAGGTGATGGATATTTACCATGACAATTGCATAGGGTGCCATAACGAGATGTCTGCTGCCAAAGAAAAGGCTGGGCCTGTTGTCTGTGGAGAGTGTCACCGAAAAAAAACCACGATCTTATCTTCCAGGGTGGGCATGGGTTTTGACAAATCCCTTCATTATCGCCATTCCAGGGCCCAGAAAAAAAAGTGTGAACGCTGCCATCACGAATATGATCAAAAACGCAAAAAACTATTTTACGCTAAATATAAAGAGGGTACTTGCCGCTATTGCCACAAGAAAGAGACCGAAGAGCTGATTTCAGAAAGACGGATTTCCATGCGGCTGGCTTCTCATCTGTCCTGCATCGATTGCCACCGCAAGACCATGGCAAAGAACATGGCTGCCGGCCCGGTAAGGTGTGGCGGTTGTCATGATCTCAAGCAGAAGAAGAAGATCAAGAAGGTTGACAAGGTTCCCAGAATGAGACGGAGACAGCCGGATTTTGTTTTAATAAAGGCAGGCAACAAAAAGGGGCCTGAAGCCCGGATGAATCGTGTTCCGTTCAGCCACAAGGCTCACGAAGGATATAGTGACACCTGCCGCGTATGTCATCATAAAGATTTGAAATCATGTCTTAACTGTCACACCCTGAGTGGTTCAAAAGAAGGAAATAACGTCGAGCTTTTACAGGCCATGCATGAGCTGGATTCAGAGAAGAGCTGCCTGGGCTGCCATAAGACCATACAGCGCGATCAGCGTTGTGTGGGCTGCCACAGATTCATCTCAAAAGAGCGCAAGCAGGGGGAGCCTTACTGTATGAAATGCCATATGGCGCCACGCCAAGAAAGGACGGGGGTTTTAACCCAGACCGGAGAAAGAGAGCTGGCCCGGATGGTGCCTGAAATATGGTGGTCCATATTCGGCGGTAGACAGGTTGCGGACATACCGGAGAAGGTGGTTATCAAGACGATAGAGGAGAGGTATGAACCGGTAGAGTTCCCGCACCGAAAGGTTTTTCGCGCACTGGTAAAGGGGATTGATGATGACAGACTAGCTGCCTATTTTCACCTGCAAGAGGGTACCCTGTGCCAGGGGTGTCATCATAACAGCCCTGCAGGCAAGAAGCCGCCCCGGTGCGGGTTCTGCCATGGCAAGCCATTCGATGAAAAGGATCTGTTCCAGCCGGGGTTAAAGGGTGCGTATCACAGACAATGCATAGGGTGCCACGACAAAATGGGTATTGAAAAGCCTGTTGGCGTAGATTGTACTGGTTGCCACGCTGAAAAAAAACAGTAGAAACGCAGGGCTTGGATCTTTACTTGAGGTGTTTCATATGTCCGTATCACGTAGAAAGTTTCTTGGGTGGATCGGTGCAGCAGGCTTGAGTTCCGCTTTGGGCAATTCTGCCTGGGCTGCTACAAATAAGCATTTTAAAGGGTATCCTGACAGCCGCGGAGTTTTATACGATAGTGGGTTGTGTATCGGATGCCGGCGTTGTGAAGCCGAGTGCAACAAGGTCAATGATCTGCCGCAGCCGGACCGGCCGTTTACTGATTTATCGGTGCTGGACAAAAAGCGAAGAACAACACCCAAGGCCTATACAGTGGTGAACCAGTATTATACTTCCAAAGATACCAGGTACCGCAAAATTCAGTGCAACCACTGTCTGGAGCCGGCCTGTGCATCGGTCTGCTTTGTAAGGGCATATACAAAAGCAAAAAACGGGGCAGTCATATACGATTCTTCTGTTTGTGTGGGCTGCCGGTATTGTATGATCGCCTGTCCCTTCGAAATACCAACCTTTGAATACGACAGCGCCTTATCTCCCCGGATCAGAAAGTGTCATATGTGCTATCCGCGGATTATCAAGGGCCAGCTTCCCGGTTGTGTGGAGGCATGCCCGGTGGAAGCCCTTAGTTTTGGAAAGCGCAAGGATCTGATCAAAATCGCCCGGGAACGTATTAAGAGATATCCGGATCGCTATGTGGATCATATTTACGGTGAACATGAAGTGGGCGGAACGAGCTGGTTGTACATTTCCGGAGTACCCTTTAATAAATTGGGGATGCGTGAAGACCTGGGTGTCACATCGGCACCTGAATTGACCGCCGCTGCCCTGGGTACGGTCCCGATGGTGATCGGTTTGTGGCCCGTTCTGCTTACCGGGCTTTATGCCATGTCAAAGCGGAAAGAGAAGATCGCAGAAGAGGAAAAAGAACAGGCTGTTAAGACTGTATTGGATAAATCAGCTGCCGAGGCAGAATCGAAGCTTGAATGAAGCCCTGACAAACACTGAAGCTGAAAAAGATAAAGAGCTGGCCATCGATAAAGCCGTAAAGGCCGCCCTTGAAGATGCTGCCAAGACCTAAACCGAGGAGGGTTCCTTATGCCAGATGAGGCCACAACCGCCAGGAAATCATTGATAACCCCGTTTAACATTATTGCGGGGATCATCGTTATAACCGGTCTCTATATAACGTACTTACGATTCACGGGAGGGTTGGCTGCAGTAACCAATCTTTCCGACTACAACCCCTGGGGGATTTGGATCGGTTTTGACGTGCTCGTGGGGGTTGCCCTGGCTGCGGGGGGGTATGTGACCACTGCGGCGGTTTATATTTTTGGGATGAAGCGCTACCATTCTGCAGTAAGGCCAGCGCTCTTAACGGGATTTCTGGGATACGCTCTTGTGGTTCTTGGGCTGAGTTATGATGTGGGTAGGCCGTGGCGCCTGCCGTATCCCTATCTCGTTCAGCCGGGAACAACATCCGTTTTGTTTATAGTGGGCATCCATGTTCCGCTGTACCTTGCAGTAACTCTTATTGAATTTTCACCGGCTGCTCTGGAGTGGCTCGGATATAAAAGAGCCCGCAACCTTGTCGTGAAATTGATGCTCATTTTGACCATTTTCGGTGTTATCCTTTCCACCATACACCAGTCGTCTCTGGGTGCCCTTTTCCTTATTGCACCGTCCAAGCTTCATCCGCTGTGGTATTCACCCTATCTGCATATTTACTTCTTTATCACCAGTATTATTGCCGGACTTTCCATGGTAATTTTCGAGAGTACACTGACACACCATTATTTCAAGCATAAGATGGACGCCATACATCTGGCAGAGAAAAATCATGTGACGCTGGGATTCGGAAAAGGAGCTTCATTTGTTCTGGCAGGCTATTTCGCCATTAAAGTTTTAGGGATATCTGACGGAAACAACTGGCATTATCTTGGAACCGGATATGGAATCTGGTATCTTGTAGAGCTTATAGGTTTTGTAGCTCTGCCGTGTTTTCTCTATGCCGTCGGAGTTCGCGACAAGAACCTGAAGCTGATCAAGTGGGCTTCGGTCTTGACGGTACTTGGTATTATCATAAACAGGTTTAATATCTCTCTGATTGCATTCAACTGGCATCTGCCGTCGAGTGAGAGATATTTCCCCCACTGGATGGAAATCGGAATTTCAGTTTTCATAGTTACCGTCGGCCTTATCGCTTTCAGGTTTATCGTAACCCGGATGCCCGTTTTGTATCAGCATCCTGAGTACCCGGATGCCCATTGATAATGATGTATTAACAACGTTTTGAAATTCGGTTTTTTTCTGTTACTGGGAAGAAACAGCCTTTTTCTATAAAGAGGAGGCAATAGCGTATGGACGGGATATTTTATACACTGCACGATTTTATGGTACACACCAAAAATATCTCTTATATTCTGATGGCAGTAGCTCTGATCGGACTTGCCGGATTTTGGAGCTTTCTGATCGGAAGGGACGAAGATTAATCAAGAAGATCATTTTTCAACTGCGTAATCTAAGGAGAAGGAGATGTATCAATTTGTAACCGGTCCCCTAGCATGGGTCTCCTTCGCCATTTTCCTTATCGGGTTGATCGTGCGGGCAGTGCTCTATATTAGAGGTTTCAATTGGAAGTTTGACAGAGTTGCCAACAAAGAGAATGCCACTGGTGGAATCATAGGGGTTTTGGGGCCCACTTTCCTTTGGCTGTTTCCGTTAGGAGATCGAAGATGGCGGAACAATATAGGAAGTGCCATACTGGTTTTTGTATTTCGCATTGGCCTATTAGTTGTGTCCATTTTCTTACTGGCCCACAATATTGTCTTGAAAGAAAGATGGGGAATACGCTTTTGGACGTTACCGGAAACAACTGCTGATATCTTGACAATTGCTGTGATCTTTTCTGCGGTTTTTCTAATTCTTCGGTGTGTTGCACTACCTAGACTCAGAAACATTACAACTGTATACGACTACGTGCTTTTGGCCATTTTACTGGCTCCACTTATAACCGGTTTTCTTGCCTATCACCAGGTTCCAACCTACCACTTCTGGCTCATCGCTCACATTATATGTGGAGAGATCATGCTGATAGCCATACCATTTGCCAAAATATGGCATGTCGTCTGATGAGGCCCGATTCTGACAAGAATTCGCTTTTTCTAGGAGTGAATATAGGGGAACCTGAGATAGTTCCATCTGAAATGAGAATCGACAGAAATCTGCCTTGCGAGCGGGCAAATTGGCTAAAACAGGCAAGGTAGGGGGCAAAGAAAAAAGGGCTTTGAAGTGCCAATTCCCCCGAAAACCAACCAAGGGAGGGAAGTATTCATGTTGACAGAGCACAAGAAACTGGTCATCTCTTTTATGTTCATTGTCGCCTGCTTGCTTGTGGGGATTGGGCCAACCCTAGCCGCCAATGAGCCACCAGCTCCAGGTGGAACTTTGCCGTCATTCGGTCTTACCGTGCCGCAAAATGCTGAGGCCAGGATCTATCTGGGTCTTTCCGGAAGCGGCCAATTCACTATTCCCCAGATTGAGGCGCAGGTTGTCATCATCGAAATCTTTAACATGTACTGACCATTCTGCCAGAGCGAAGCGTTCCGGGTGAACGAATTCTATCAAGCTATTCAGGCGAGAAAAGATCTCAAAAACAAAATGAAATTGATCGGTATTGGTAGCGGTAACACTCCCTTTGAAGTGAACTTCTTCAAGAAGAAATACAAGGTGCCGTTTCCAATGTTTTCAGACCAGGATTATTCCATCCATAGGGCCTTGGGCGAAGTGAGAACTACATACTTCATTGGTGTCAGGATAAATAGTGATGGCAGTCATGAGGTCTTTTATTCCAAACTGGGAGGCTTCAAGGATAGTAACAAATTTCTGAAGTTGATGATCAAATTGTCCGGGCTTTAGCAGGTGGAAAAACTATGGCAAGAAAAAGACGAGTATCGCTTGTTTGGATGGTAGGACTGGTGGCCATCTTTGGTTGGATTTCAGCGGCACAGAGCCAATCTCCTGATTTCAGGGAGAATATCTATCAGGTGGGAAAACTGAAGCCTAGAGATAGTGTGCTAAAAGTCAAGGTGGGCGACCGAGCCCCTGACTTCACACTTTCTTCTGTGCGTCATGGAAAGATTTCCTTGCGTCAATATCGTGGCAAGAAAAATGTGGTCCTATCCTTTGTACCGGCTGCGTGGACGCCGGTGTGTTCAGACCAGTGGCCCGGCTACAATATCGCCAAGGACTTCTTTGACCAAAACGATGCTATCCTCTTGGGATTAGCGTGGACAACATCCCCACCTTGCATTCCTGGACCAAGCAAATGTGCGAAGGTCAAAACACTTTATGGTTCCCCGTGCTTTCCGATTTTTATCCCCACGGAGCTGTAGCGGACAAATATGGGGTCTTGCGCTCGGATGGCGTCAGCGAGAGATCCCTGTTTGTCATTGATAAGAAGAGAATTATTCGCTACATAGACGTGCATGACATCAACGATAGGCCACGTTTGGAAGTTCTCGTTGGAGAACTCGAGAAGCTGAACAAGTAATGGCGATTTTTGATTGCAGATTGCAGATTGTAGATTGTAGATTCTGGAGTCATATACCTGCAATTTAGATCAATCTGAAATCTCAAATCTATAATCTCCAATCGCCAGAGCTTCAGCGATGGCCTCATATTCCCCAAAGCGTCGGGGCCTTGCGCTGGTAACCCTCATTTTCTGCGAGAAGATCGAGATGGGCGGTGGCAACATCATCCACCGCCAGGGCTCTGGGATCTCCACCTTCGCGAGTATCGATGACCTTAAGATAGCCACGGCACTGTTCACACACATGCACCCTGTAGAGACCCTCACCTTCTCTGTAAAAATAGCGGAGTTCTTCCTGGTTGGTGTTGTCACAGAAGGGACAGGCCAGGCGGGATATTAGCCAGAGCTGATAAAGGGGTTGTTGGGTTTCAACCACCTTTATCAAATCGCAATCCGTTTTGCGATGAAGGAGGTGCCTTTTATATGACTATCAAGTCTCCGTTTGACGTTTGTGTGTATATGTTTCAGTAGTAGCATATGGTCAGACCGTTAAGGATCGAATATCTGGGTGGTTGGTACCATGTGATGAACCGTGGTAGACGGGGTGAGTAGATTTTTCTGGAGCAAAGGGACTACAAGACATTCCTTGAGCTCCTGAAGGAATCGTTGGAGCTTTGGAATCTGAGAACTGCCGCCTTTTGGCAAACGCCGAACCACTACCATCTGATGAGGCAGTTGAGGAGTGAGAATCTGACACATATCTGTAGGGAATATGGGTTGAAGACCCTTGGTTCTGCAAGCAGTAGAGTAGAGAGGGTGAGAGGTCAGATTATTGCGGACCGGCAATTGGGAAAGCCCGTTGATAAACTGGCACAAATGTTAGTCAAACGTCAAACGGAGACTTGACCTCCTTATTTTTCTGTTACTTATTAAGAATATTAGTGATTGATTCCAGTAAAAATAAGTTTTTATTAACCAATTACTACTTAAATAATATGTTTAGTATGTTATTTACCGCTTTATTAATGTAATATACTTTGCTCACCTGAAACACTGACGTCCGAAAATTCTCAAGAATGGGGATAAATCCTACCTTGGTGCTGGTCAGCACCCTATTGTGTTCTCAGGTTACCTTTGGGCAAGAATCTCCTCCAGCAAGACCGAGATGGACTTTCGTGGTCGATCCGAGCAAAGGTTTTCGGTCCAAGGGTCGACAACTCGAAATGTATCCTTACATTATAGAGATATATTTGAGCGCAACTTGGAGGAACTGATGAAAATCATCCACGGCTTCGAGCAGATCAGGGAAAAGCATATTCCGGAACTGCATACAAGGGCTGAACTGTATCGCCACAGCAAGACTGGCGCCGAGCTGCTCTCACTAATCAATAACGACGAGAACAAGGTCTTCGGCATCACGTTTCGTACCCCACCCACTGATTCCACTGGTGTAGCTCATATCCTGGAACACTCTGTTCTGTGCGGTTCGCGAAAATATCCACTCAAGGAACCCTTTGTGGAACTCATGAAAGGCTCCCTGCAAACGTTTCTCAACGCTTTCACCTACCCCGACAAAACCTGCTACCCCGTGGCCAGTCTAAACCTGCAGGACTTTTACAACCTTATAGACGTCTATCTAGATGCTGTATTGTATCCACGCTTGACGCCATTCACTCTGCAGCAGGAGGGTTGGCATTTCGAATTGGCAGAAGAGGACAAACCACTCACATACAAAGGAGTCGTTTTCAGCGAGATGAAAGGTGCCTACTCGTCTCCGGACAGAGTTCTGGCTGAGTACAGCCAACAATCTCTCTTCCCGGATCACACCTATAGCTTTGATTCAGGGGGAGAACCCAAGCATATTCCCAGCCTCACCTTTGAGCAGTTCAAATCATTTCATCAAAGATACTATCACCCTTCAAATGCCCGCATCTTCCTCTACGGCGATGATGATCCGCAAGAGCGGTTGCGGTTAGTGAATGATTACCTGAAGGACTTCGAGCGGCAGGAGGTTGATTCAACCATTCCTCTGCAACCGCGATTCGATCGGCCTAGACGCCTTGTTCGGTCCTTTGCCACTGGAGGTGATACCGGTGGTGGCCCAAAGGGTATGATCACGGTGAACTGGTTGCTCACCGAGACCAGCGATGCTGAGATGAATCTCGCCCTGAGAATTTTGAATTATGTACTCCTCGGCATGCCAGGCTCACCCTTACGGAAAACACTAATTGACTCCGGCCTGGGTGAGGACCTTGCCGGGGTGAGGCTCGAAGACGAACTGCGCCAGATGTATTTCTCAACCGGGCTGAAATCCATCGACCCAGAAAATGTAGATCGTATCGAGAGCCTGATCGTCCAGACCCTGACCACCTTAGCCAAAGAAGGAATCGATCCGTTGACGGTGGAGGCAGCGCTTAATACCGTAGAATTCCGCCTCCGCGAAAATAATCCCGGAACTTACCCTCAGGGACTGCTGCTCATGTTGCGCACTCTCACCACCTGGCTTTACAATGGCGACCCCTTTGCCTTGCTCGCCTTTGAAGATCCCCTCTCAAAGATCAAATCCCATCTGGTCTCAAACCCCAGGTTTTTTGAAAGTTTGATCCACCGTTTTTTTCTAAACAATCCGCACCGAACCACTCTCGTACTCCAGCCTGATCCCACGCTCACAGAAAAGGAGGAGATCGAGGAACGAGAGCATCTCGCCAAAGTTCGGTCTACCATGAGCCAAGAGGAGCTGCAAACCGTCATTGACCAAACCCTCGAGCTCAAGCGAATTCAGCAAACCCCAGATCCCCCCGAGGCATTGGCTGCCATACCCACTCTGAAGCTTGCCGACTTGGACAAGAACAACAAGACAATACCCCTTGCGGTCACCCAGCACAGAAAAACGAAGCTCCTCTTTCACGACCTGGCCACCAGTGGGATTTTCTATCTGGACGTGGGTTTTAACCTATACTCCCTGCAACAGGAATACCTGCCTTATGTCCCCCTCTTTGGCCGGGCTCTCCTTGAGTTAGGGACCAAAGAGGAAGATTTTGTCACGCTCACCCAGCGTATTAGCCGCAAAACAGGGGGAATCCACCCTCTGTCCTTTGCCTCGGCTGTCAGTGGGGAAGAACGAGGCACATCCTGGTTGTTTTTGCGGGGTAAAGCCATGCTGGCGCAGAGCCACGAACTTATGGCCATTTTGCGCGATGTGCTTCTCAAGGTCCAACTTGATAACCAGGGACGCTTTCGCCAAATGGTAATGGAGGAAAAGGCTCGGCAAGAGCAGAGGTTGGTACCCGAAGGCCACCAAGTGGTTAACCTAAGGCTGCGGGCCCATTTCAACGAGGCTGACTGGGCCGCTGAACAGATGAAAGGCGTAAGCTATCTTTCCTTCTTACGGGAACTCGCCCAAAAGGTCGATGACGACTGGCCTGCTGTACTTTCCAGCCTCGAGCATACGCGCCGAATGCTGGTCAACGGCGAAAACATGCTCATCAACGTCACCTGCGATGAGAATGGCTGGTGGAACCTTGAGCCTCAGTTGCACAGCTTTCTGGACCTATTGCCTTCAGACCCCGTCCAGACGTTTATCTGGTCGCCACAACAATGTGCCGGCTTCGAAGGCATGACCATTCCCGCCCAGGTCAACTACGTGGGCAAAGGGGCAAATCTTTACCAGCTGGGCTACCGGTTGCATGGCTCAGCGCATGTCATTACCAGGTATCTGCGAACAGCTTGGTTGTGGGACCGTATCCGGGTGCAAGGTGGGGCTTATGGAGCCTTCTGCCTATTCAATCAACTGTCCGGAACCCTTACATTCGTCTCATACAGAGACCCCAATCTGACAAAGACGGTAGACGTATTCGATGAAACTGTTCAATTCCTCCGATCAACTGAGCTGAAAGATGAGGAACTGACCAAGGGTATCATTGGCACCATCGGCGATATTGACAGGCACCTCCTCCCAGACGCCAAGGGATATACTTCCATGGTGCGCTACCTGACCGGTGACACTGATGAGAAGCGCCAGCGACTGCGTGAGGAAGTACTCAACACAGCTGTTGCGGATTTCAGAGATTTTGCCGATGTTCTGGAAAAGGTGAAAGAGAACGGACTCGTAAAGGTAATCGGCTCGGTCAGCGCTATTGAGAGCGTTGCGGCTCAGCGGGAAGGCTGGCTGGATGTGTTCAAGTTACTGTAACGATTGCAGATTCTAGATTGCAGATTTTAGATTGAGGTAAAGTTGAAACGTGCAACTCCTGCGATTCTGCAATCTACAATCTAAAATCAAAGAACTGGCCCCGAGCCTTTCTTGATGAGGATATTGTAGGCCTTCAGCCGTTCCATTGGCGGAAGGTTGCGGAGGTCCTCGAGCACCAGGAGGATTCCCCCGTCCCGCAACAACTCCTCATTGTTGAGCATCTTGAGTGTATAATCCCGGATCAAGCTGTAATAAGGATCTTCAAGATCGATAAACTCGATACCCGCCACATGGTAGTTTTCGTCCTCTTCCTCACCTTCTTCATGAGAACGAGCCCAAACTGCCTCTCCAGCCACTCGGATTGAATTCAGAGTGCCTGGCAAGAGAAACTCAGCTGTTACATTCTCGTCGATGGAAATTGGATAGGGCGACTTAATGAAAATCCCCTCCGTTCCCAGGTTGATTATCTTAGCCTTAATACTCGATCCATCAGCCAGATCACAACGCACATCCAGATAAACTGGAACCCGCAAACTCTTTCTCTTGCCCCTGCCCTGTTCCATGAGTCTCTCTTATTGTGGTTGTTGCCGATTTGGTTAGGCGTCAGTCCTCGTACTCATCGGATGAAAGAGGAGATTTTCCTTCACCGCAGCGAAACTGGCCAACTGTTGGCCACCCTTTACCGAACAGATCATTTTAATATGTAAACAAAAATACTGATATTACCAGGACAAACCTGACCAAGTTTACTAGCTTTTCCCCGTGTCCGCAAACACGCTTGCAAGAACCAGACCTAATCCCGGGCAAGTTCAATCACCTTGTTCACCAGCTTCTCAATGCCAACTGCCACGTCCTTGATGCCGGGCCCCAGCATGTAGGCCGGCGTGCTGACCACTTTATTTCCCGCATCCACATGAATCATGTCCACAGTACAACTCCGGTGCTGACCACCCATGGCCTCGATGGCCTCTGCTGTGGACTGGTCGTTACCGATGGTTAACTCAGGTCTTTTGTCTGCAAGTGCCTTCGCCACCGGCGCCGGTGAGATACAGATGGCGCCTATGGGTTTGTTGGTCGCCGACATTTCCTCGAGAATTCTTTTAACCTCATGATGAACTGTTGAATCTGCACCCTTAAAGGCAAAGTCGCTCAGGTTCTTGGCCGCACCAAATCCTCCAGGTAATATCAGAGCGTCAAGATCCGCAGCCTGTACATCTTTGAGGTCTTTTATCTCGCCACGAGCAATGCGGGCCGACTCCACCAGCACGTTACGCCTTTCGGCCATTTCTTCCTGGGTTAGGTGGTTGATCACATGGTGCTGCTCTACATTCGGCGCCATACAGACTATTTCAGCACCAGCCCGATCCAGCGCCAGCATTGTCAATACAGCTTCGTGAATCTCAGCCCCATCAAATACCCCACATCCCGAAAGCAAAACTCCAATCCTGGCCATTGTTTCCTCCTGCTGATGCTATTTTACAGTTTCTTGCTCCAATCCTCAATTTCTGCGGCCTCGTACTCCTGCTGCTTAAGCGCAAGGTCCAGATTCAACAGGAGACCCGCATGTTTCTGGGTTTCACTCTCCCCCTGAAATCTTAGGTGTGTCCCGCGCGCTGATCTCACATCCTCCAGAGCTTTTTTGAGCGCGACGCCAACGGAACCACTCTTGTCGATCTCGCCTACTTCGAACCGTGGGGTAATACCATTCTCGGCGACCTCCTCGGCTAGGTGGGCAAGCTGCTTCATCTTGGTCATGGCAAAGTCCATGGTCTGCCATCCCAGCATGCCTTCTTGTTGGAAGACCCAGGAGGTGCGGATGTGTTGCAGCATCTCGGTATACTTGCTCGCCACCAGATCCTGCAGCTGCTCAACAAATTGCTCAGGCAGTTCATTCTCCTCGCCAGGAAGTCCCGCGGCCTGTTCAGGGGTGAGCTTGTCCAGCATCCGCTGAAATTTCTTGGCATGATACTCAGATTCCCAGGCCTCCCTCTGGAGAACCCGCTTGATGTGAGGGTCATCCACTTTATCCGCCTCACCATTATAGTGAGGTATTAGTTTCAACTCATATTCAACGTACGACTGAAAAATAGTCGCACGGTTGCTGGGATCGTGCGGATAAGGAGCCGGGGTCATGTTGGGCTCACCCCCCAGCCTTCCGATAATCATCCCCAGCCAGTGCATGTGCCACATCTCCTCTCTAGATCGGGACAGCAAACTTGCCCCTAGAGGTGTATCTTCTCCTTCCAGATAGCTATGGACGAGATAGCGTAGGATAGCTGCGTGCTCGTCAGCGAGATCTTTATTCAGCATCGCGATCAATTCATCTTTTTCCATAACAAACCTCCAATGCGCAGTTGGGTGAAACAAACAATTGGTCCGTTTCGATAATAGTTTTTCCGGCCAAATCCCGTCAAGATTTATCCTACATCCAGAAAGAAAAAGGCCAGCCCCAGCCAAGGCACCGACCTCCTCATTTTGTCTACCGCCACCACGTGACGGCACTCCGGAGAGCATCTGCAGCACCAACCGGCTCAGCTTAAAGCCAATTCTTGGCGAATCCAACCTTTAAGCTCTTCGCTGATCCCGTAGGTCCCTTTCCTGCCGCCCCAAGACTGGAGTTCCCTTTCCATTAGCTCACGAGGCATCTCCACCTCTCCAACAATTTCTGCTTGTGTCATGCTCCGCCTTACTAATAGAAGCTTGGCAGGTGGATCCCAAGCATCAACGGTGAAATAGCAACTCACATCGCTGTGGGAGCGGACGAAATCTCGACCGTGGGCCCAGGAGGAACCCCACTCCAGGTAGAGGGCCACCGCCTTCTCGGGAGTCATTTCCAGATTCAGGCAGTCCATGATCTCCTGGTTTTGCTTGATATCTTTCATGGTTAGCATTGGATCCCTCCTGCTTTACCTCCTGGAGGCCAATCGTAGGGACAATCATGGCGGGAATCAATATTTTCCGGGGGGCGCGCGCCCGGGCAAATAGACCCAATCGTCAGGCCTGTCTCCCGGGCTCCGCTACGTTCAGAAAAACAGACCAGTTAGTCTACCTTGAAAAACGCACTGGCCGGAGCACGGCACACCGGGCAAGTATCTGGGGGCTCATTCTCAACGGTCATGCCGCACACACTGCAGACGTGGTAGTCCGCCTCTTCCAGCCTGTCCAGCTGGTCTAGAGCCTTCTGATACAAATTCGCGTGGACCTGTTCCACCTCATTGGCATAGATAAAACTTCGCTCTGCCGCCTTGTCACCTTCTTCTCTGGCTGTCTCAATCATTTCAGGGTACATACTTTTGAACTCATGGGTCTCACCAGCCACGGCCTCCTTGAGGTTTTCCGCTGTGGTTCCAATTTCGCCCAAGGTACGAAGGTGAGCGTGGGCATGCACGGTTTCTGCCGCACCCGCAGCTCGAAAAAGTTTGGCAACTTGCTGATAACCCTCCTTCTCAGCCTGTTTTGCATAGGCCAAGTACTTCCTGTTAGCCTGGGACTCCCCAGCAAACGCATCCCTCAAGTTCTGTTCGGTCTTAGACATTAAATTCCTCCTTCTTGTTTTGATAGAGATTGGTTTTTCGGCCAACTTCTTGGCCACAAACGATAGACCTTCCAGGCACAGATGTTCCATAGTAACCGCATCAAGCCGCTCCGTCATCCCTCATTTAGGAGTCCTTTTTCTCGTATGTCTTCTTTTCGCCGCACTCAGGGCATTTCTGGGGTTTGCATCTCCCCTCTCTTTCATGACCGCAGTTCGTGCATTTGAACGTAGCCATCATATCACCTCCTCTTCTTACTCTCCCCACCAGCCTTTCCTGGCATGAGCTACCCGCTCTGCCTCGACCGGCTTCTTGATCTTTTAGGCTGAATCACGCAAAACAGCGTACAGTATGCCGCATCCCACATCTTCGCACACCGCCTCACCCTGGTCTGCGAGGTCCAGCATGTTTTATACCATCCCCGGTGTCTTCTCGATGGTTTCTCTATAAGGTCTCAAAAAGGCTCCCATCTCCACGAAAGTATTGCTTAAGAATCTTTCAGCAGCCCTCTTCCGCCACCGAACCTGGCCCGCGGAGAGGCCGGAACATCTCCTTGCCGGCGCCACAGACCGGGCACTTCCAATCCTCGGGCAAATCCTCGAAGCACGTCCCTTTGGGAATCTTACCCCTTCTATCTCCCCTATCTGGATCGTACAGACAACCACAGCTCCCCATTTGGCACTGGTACATTTCTTCCGGCTTTGCCATTTTCGCTCCTATACCATGCTTCAACCAATTTTTATTGCCCTAATCTGCGCGACAATCCCTTCTCATTGGAGTGGCAAGAATACGCTTTAGATGCTCCCGATCAGCGAAAAAAACTTCCAATCTCAGGTCCATGCAAAGGTTACCTTGCCTCCTATGCTCTTGCCAGAATGGGCCTCTAGAGCCCGAGCGGTTCCATCTATGTCTTTAGCCCCCAGATTATATAACCAAAAAACGCTGGACAGAGTATACGTAAATGCCTGCCAACAAGTCCACCGCTTCCGTTGCAAAGTCCTCCCGTGATTTAGCATCGGCTCTGACCGTCCTGAAATTAAAGGGTCTCACCCGTAAAAAGGAAGGAGAAACCATGTCACGATCAGGCTACTGGACCGCGGGTTGAAGCTCAACCAACCATAAGATCATGAAATTCTTCCCCTTGTACCGAACCACTACATATCACAATGCTAAAGACGGCAATGAAGATGCTGATCTCCACGCCAACATCATGCACCAATGATAGGCTCTATGAGATTTCTAGACACCATCGGAGGTTAAGAGAAAAAAATGAGAAATCAGCGTGGCAAGCTTCAGATTTACGAATTCAGGCTCGTAGTTATCTTGCCGTCTTGAGTGCTCCTCCCCTTGGTCGCTTAGTGTAATCATTATTTGATTGACTTGCTACCCCATCTTGTTGCCTATATAGTCCTGGGTGTCTCTTCAATGAGTGCATTCAGTGGCATCCTGGCAGGCGGTATAATAGTCTTACGCTCAGTATGATGTAAGGTAATCCCAGACCAGGTTCGCTTAGGAGAATCTCCGTGATCGTCAACAACATTTTCGTTACCGGCCCGCCCCGGTCCGGTAAATCCACCCTGATCGAAAAGGTGGTTCAGAAAATCAATAGACCAGCAACCGGATTCTTTACCCGAGAACTCAGAGAGAGAGGTAAACGGGTAGGTTTCCTGATAGACACACTTGACGGAGAAACCGGGCTTCTCGCTCATCAAGATATCAAAAGCAAGTACAGGGTGGGAAAATACGGAGTGAATCTCGATGATCTTGACCAAATTGCTGTGCCTTCCATGCTTCCTTCTAGGGCAGATCAGATCGTAGTCGTTGATGAGATTGGGAAGATGGAATGTTTCTCTCATCTTTTCAAGGAAACACTTCTGAAGGTACTCTCTTCAGAAAACCAGGTTATTGGCTCCATTGCCATAAAGGGCGACCGTTTCATCCAATCCATTAAAATAAGAGATGACGTCTCACTGGTTTCCATATCCGAAGACACTCGAAATTTAGCGCTGGACCTTTTCCTGCAAAAAATACAAGGATAATATACAATAGCGAATATTCGAATTTGAGATTTGTTTGTAATGTGGTGCTTGGGATTTGAGTATTCACAAGTTTGGTCCGTACGTATAATTGTTCTCTTTATGGCAAGATCATGAACGGTAGTGGAAAAGGATTCTTTGAATACGACTACGTTCGCATGGGCTCATGCCAACACTGCGGCAACAGTGGTCCAACTATATCCAATGTAATCGGTTTCTGTGCCGATTGCATCCGGATCCATTTCGAGCACGTCTGGCCAGAAATCAAGAAAGTTCACGATCGCAGCCGCACGAAATATGGATTGCCTCTGGATCCTCCCCGGGCAACAGATGGCGTCAAGTGCTCGCTCTGCGTACATCTCTGCCAGATCCCTGAGGGGGCTACCGGCTTTTGTGGCCTGCGCCGTGTGGAGAGCGGCAAGCTCAAGGGCGGACGACCACACGAAGGCAATCTATCGTACTATTACGACCCGCTCCCTACAAATTGTGTGGGAGATTTTGTCTGTGCCGGCAGCACCGGCTGTGGTTATCCCAAGTATGCCGTTGCCAGCGGTCCGGAGCACGGTCACAACAACCTAGCCGTTTTTTATCATGCCTGTTCCTTCAATTGTCTGTATTGTCAGAATCACCAGTTTAAAGTTCGGTCTCGCTCAGCTCAACGTATCTCTGCCAAAGAGCTGGCTGGAGCAGTGAACGACAAGACCACATGCATTTGCTATTTCGGTGGCGACCCAACACCGCAGATCCTCCATGCCCTCAAAACCTCCAAACTAGCCGTACGGAATACATCTGGTCTCGTCCTCAGGGTGTGCTGGGAGACCAACGGCGCGGTGCAAGAGCCTTTCCTGACAATGATGGCTCGGCTGTCGTTGGAGTCCGGGGGATGCATTAAATTCGATCTCAAAGCCTGGGATCCAAACATACACCATGCCTTGTGCGGAGTTACCAATCAAAAGACGCTTGAGAACTTCAAATCACTGAGCGAATTGGTATCGCGTCGGCCGGAACCACCGCCGCTCATTGCCAGCACCCTCTTGGTTCCCGGCTATGTGGATGAGGCCGAAGTCGCAGGAATTGCCGGCTACCTCGCTGAGCTGAGCCCGGAGATCCCTTACAGCCTCCTGGCATTCTATCCCCATTTCTATCTTCAAGACCTTCCCACCACCTCCCGCACCCATGCCCTCCGCTGCAAGGAGATCGCAGAAAACGCCGGTTTGAAACGAGTCCACATTGGCAATTTGCACTTGCTAGGACGGGACTATTAATGGATTGCGGATTGCGGATTTATCATTTCGCAATTCGAAATTCGAAATTCGAAATTACCCCCCATGCTCTACCTGTCCTGAGCCTGTCGAAGGATACCCTCTGCCTTCCGCAATCCCAAATCTAAAATCTAAAATCCCCGATCTCACATCTCCACCTAACAATTGACAACTTAGGTTAAAACTTCTAGATTCAGTCTAATTAAAACTCGACTGTGCCTGGGTGATGGAATTGGTAGACATAAGGGACTTAAAATCCCTTGGGACCATGTCCCGTGCGAGTTCGAGTCTCGCCCCAGGCACCACCCTTCTAGTAAAAAATCCGGGCCCAAAGGGATTTTAGAGTGCAGATTGCAGATTTAAGAGCGTAGTACCTTGACGGAAGAAATGCATGCGGCCTCAATCTAAAATCTACAATCTGAAATCATAAATCATACATTGACTGGCCTATAGAACCTGGTTTTCTAACTCTAATAAATTCCAGGCTGATTTTATGATTTCTCGAGCATGGCTTGTGGCATGCTTCTTGTAAGGTATGCCCGAAAAAAGAATCTGCTCGTATGAAAGCTCAATGGGGGTATAGATGCTGTTAGAAGTAGGTGATCAAAAGCGGTTATCCTTCAGGATAAAAGTCACATGGCCTGTCACCCTGGAAACGGATAGAGGATTGGTGGAAGGGAAAACGAGAGATATCAGTGCCGGGGGTGCCCACATCCGCTGTACGGAGCATTTATATCTCAATGAACCTGTCCACATGACGATCAAGGTCCCCGAAAGAGAACCTATCAAAGTGGCCGCGATAGTTATCTGGTCAGACAGTAAGGATGAATCGAATCGCCCCCGGATTATCGGCATTCAATTCACCGAGATATCCGCTGAGGACCGGAAGTATCTCGAGCAGGTCGCTTTGGAGGATTTCAAGGCAAAACTGCCGGAAGCATAAAGTATGGTCTCGTTGTGTAAGCTCAGCGATAGTCTATAAAAAGCCAACCAGTTCCTCTACTGAATTCAAACATCGAAAAGCACCTCTGCAGGTAACTCCGCCTGGTTGGGGCTTGAGGGCTGAGATACTCCCGAATAGTCGAGCTATTTTTGCACCTCAGGTGCGCATTCTTCCCAATGCAATAGAAAACAGCGAATGATGTCGGTTTCAGTCAGCATGCCGACCAGACGGCCACCTTGAACCACCGGCAGGCAACCAATCTTTTTTTCCAGCATAATTCTTCCAGCCTCTTGGATGCCAGCATCCGGCTCGACTGTTACCACCTCTTTGACCATAGCTTCCCTGATGGCAACGGACTTGAGGTGGTCGCGCGTTTCAGCGTAATTATAGCCCATCACTGATGCCAAAGATGCCTTGAATAGGTCGCGCTGGCTGATAATTCCCACCAGACGCTCGCCCTCCACAATGGGCAGATGCCGAATTCGTGCCAGATTCATAATGTCACTGGCCAGAGATAATTCCTCGTCAACGTGCAGGGTTACCAACTCAGTTGCCATGATGTCTTGGACCTTCATCTACCCCCCTTGCAGCTTTTAAAACTACATTCTGATACATGCCAGACGGAGACCTCCAACAGACCACTCTTCTTGTCATAAGTACTGCAATCGAGCCCTAGCTGTCAATTGCCATTTCGTGCTCAGCCATTGGCGCTGAGCGCCAAGCCCAAGGCGAATTCTGGCTCTTGTACCCTGAGCCTTACGGACTGTGGTTCTACATTGTGGCTTCTTGTTTACTTCAACCAGCGGAGAGGATATAGTAGTTCCCACGGAGGAAAAACATGGCTATGGAAAATGGCACATACCGAGAGACAGTCCGACAGCTTTATGATTTCATCCAATCACACCTCTATTTCAACCGTCCTGATATCCAAGTTGGGGGAGAACAATTTAATTCCACCCTGCTGTTCACTCTTCTCACCGCTCTGACCGGGGGCAAAGCCCTGATTATTGGTGAACCCGGCCTGGGAAAAACCACTGCTGCCGAATATGCTGGTTCCCTGTTGTACCAACTGCCGGTGGGCACCGTTTGGGCCAGCGAGGTCGCAGGGCACCCCGAACAAACCGAGGAAAAAATTATCGGCAGACCTGATCTGGGGAAACTGAATCAGGGACAGGAAGAGGTGGTATGGTCTCACTTCGTCCAGCTCCCCGTGAAGATCGTGGACGAGATCAACCGGCTGCCCGAGACCAAGCAGAGCATGATCCTGGACGGAGTGGATCGGGGCAACTGGGAATATCTCAACGAGATGATCCTCAACGACGAATACTGCCTTTTTGCCACTGCCAACTACCAGGATCAGGGCACCAATACCATCATCGCTCCATTGCTGGACCGCTTTGATCTTATGGTTGAGTCACGATATCCGGGCCCCAGTTATGCCTTCATGATCAGTCAGAGGCAGGAAAAGGAGTCCCTGCTGCGTCATCCCGATTTGGAGCGGGAACTCCAAGAAACCTTGAAGCAACGCTTGACTCCTGAGGAGAAAGAGTCCCGAATCGCCGCTATCTCAGAAACATTCGGTACCCACCTCCAGGAATCATTGCAACTTCCTACTTTGGATTGTGCGAGCAGGAAGACGGTACGGAAGCAGATTTCTGCCATAGATCTCGACCAGGACGCAAACGCCTACACCAGAATGCTGCTGGCTGAACTAGCCTTCTGTGACCGCCACGGACAAAAACGTTCCAACGAAGTGTGCGAGGAAGGTTGCCATTATACCGGCTATCTCTGCCACCGTCTGCGCAATTGCGCTTCCAACCGTTTGCCCGTCTCTCTGTCCAACTACGCCAAAGCCCTGGCCTGGTTTACTGAAGTGCCCGAGGTGGGAGTTGAGCAGATGCGCGCTGTTGGTCCCTACTGTTTGGCCCACCGGGCTCAGTGGACGGATACGCATCTGTCCTTGTTGCAGAAGGACCGCCGCAATGACCCGTTGCAAATCCACCTGGCCCGTGAAGCCATCAACGAAGTGTACCAGCGATACGGTGAGCAGGCTGAACATGTAAAGGCGGCACTGGCCAGTGCATATCGCATATTTCAAGGAGAAACCCTGGAGCTTGTGGCTGGTGACCATCCGATCTATGCCGAGATTCGCAAGGATCTCAACCTGGAGGAGTAGATGCTCAATCCGTTTGAAGACTTCAAGGATTTTCTCTCCAAGGCCAAAAATTTGCCCCTGGACCGGCTAGCGGCGACACATGACCGGGTCATGGCCGACCTGGCGGCAGGCTATGGCAAATTGGTTGAGCAAGAGTTAAAAAGCCTCGTCTGGTTCGTGGAGCACAATCGGGTAATTGAAGCATACAAAACAGCCACCGAGGTAATTAAAGAAGTAAACTACGATAGTTACAGCATCGAGGATTTCTGCCATGTGTTGGACAACGGTGCTGATATACCTTACCTCATTTCCGGACCAGCGGGGATCTACATTGCTGCCCTGTGCAATCACGCGCCTGATGAAACCATCGTCCTCCGGCTCGGGGAGATGCAACGGACCTTACACTTTCTCGGCTACCGTCTTCCTTACGGCAAATCATTGCGCATTGAGGGCGATGCGGGAAACTTCACCGGCTCTGCTCTTCAGGGTGGTGAGGTCACCGTAACCGGCTCCACTGGCGACTGGACTGGTGCTGGTATGACAGCGGGTAAAATTACCATCCACAAGCACTGCGGTCGCAATACCGGTGAATGGATGCAGGGCGGAGAGATTTGGGTGGGCACCCGTATCCGGGGCCTGGGGCGCTTGACTTCCGGCCAGATTTATCAAGCTGGAGAGCCGGTGGCGGGCCACGCAGTGGGCAGATGACCAGAGGACTGAGGGCAGAGGACTGAGGACTGAGGGCAGAGGACTGAGGACAGAAGGCAGAGGACAGAGGACAGAAGGCAGAGGACAGAAGGCAGAGGACAGAAGGCAGAGGACAAAAGACATATTTACTGTCATGAGGTCATCAGGTCGCGACAATGACTATGAATAACACCGTAGGATAATGGTCAAATGACCAAACCATGGCGCAGCGTAATGGCCAAATGACCAAACCATAGCGCAGCGTAATGATTTGATGGCCCAATGACTAGAGACAGACATGGCAAAAATGGACGAGCACCAGAAAAGCTCAGAGCAGATCCACGAGCTGCAAGGGTTATTGCAGCAACTCTGGCCTGAAATTCGCCGCCGGCATCTTTATCCGGAAATTCCCATGCCCCGGTTTGATAACAGCTCTTCACCGGTGGCCATGGAGATTCGTAACAAGCAGATCATCCTCAATCTTGACTATATTAGAACTATGACGCGCTTGCTTCCAGCGGAAACGGTGCTGGAAGCGCTGCTTGATCACGGCGTCAGCCATTATACCTGCTGCCCCTGGGACCTTTCCACCCATCTACGTCTCTACGCTCATGCCAAGAAAATCCTTGGCGATGCTGACCTTGCCCGTAAGGCTACGGACCTTTTCATGGACGTAGTGGCCGATACCCACGCGGTAAAGGAGAGGCAGAGCTCTCTCCCTCAGCTCTATCGAAGCACCTCTGGCACCTCTTTGGAAGAGGTGATCTTCTCCCTCTATGAAAAGATTTGGGGAGTGGACTTGGGTGGTGCAGGAGATCAAGATGTAGTAAGAAGGCTCGTCACCATTCCCTATCTGGATAGGCGAAGATGGCCGGCTAGTCTCGCTCGTTTCATCCGTGGTATCCGACCCCTGCTTGAAGAGGGTGATTGCGATTATCCGGACGAACAGACCCGGATGGGCGAACATGACTTCCAGCAGTACGGCCCTGATGAAATCGAACGAGCTCTTCGCGAGCTTGCTCGCGAGGCCGATTCACCCGAGGAATTCGTCGACGTTTTTGAGGATCTCCACTGCGAGCTCGAGGTCCCCAACCACAACACAGCCGAGGGCATGGGCCACGGAGCAGGAAGTCCGGTGGATGCCAACCGACTCTATTACATGAAGTTGGCCGAAAATTACGCTCTACCCCTCCAAAAAATGCCGATGAAGGGAGCTGGATACCTTCACCCCCATTCTCATCGGCCTTGGGAGGTCTGCCAGCCGTTCCAGGATTTAGATCCATGGTGCAGCTTTGGAAAGTATCTTCCCGGCATCACTCAAGTCTGGGAACGGCGCGAGGGGCAGGTATACGGAAAGAAGGAAGAAACGCCCGACTGCCTGGTGATCATTGACTCATCTGGCAGTATGGTAGATCCTCGCTCGCACTTGTCATACGCGGTCCTGGGTGGCGGCTGTGCCGCGGATGGTTATTTGCGTCACGATACCCGAGTTGCCGTCTATAACTTCAGTGATGCGCCCGCCGGTGGCAGAGAGTACCTGCCTTTCACCCGCAGCCGCTCACTCATCTACAAGGTCCTCTGTCGGTATTTTGGCGGGGGTACGGCTTTAGATCTCGAAGAAGTCACTCGTGTTGCCCGGGAGAGTGAAGCGGACATCTTTCTGATCACTGACATGCAGATTACCAACTTGGATCAAACTATCTCCCGGTTGTCTCGACTAAAAAACCGAGTGACTGCAGTCCACGTTGGCAGGAAGAGCGGTGCCCTGCGATTCATCAAGGCGGCGGTGAAAAACAAGAACATCTCAGTGTTCGGAGTAAACAACACCAACGATATCCCCCGAATTGTGCTCGGAAGCGTCCGGTCCTATTTGGCCCCCGATTGAGCGCTTCAGGAACAGGGGGATCTGGGGATTTTTTTACGAAGTCTGCACCCTCACTGTGGGCCTCAGGTTTCACCAGCGATTCAGTTCAATGGATCTGTGATCTGAGATGTGGCATGCATGCTCCGAAATAATTGCCTATCCCCCATCTCACATCGCCTATCCCACATCGAGTGACCAGTATCGAGAGACCAGCATCTAGCATCTGATAGCCAGACTCCATGCGAATTGCATTCATTTCCGATATCCATTCAAATCTCGAGGCCTTACAGGCCGTACTTGACGAAATAGACAAGGAAAATATAGCACTAATTATCAACCTTGGTGATTTGGTTGGCTACAACGCCAACCCCGGAGAGTGCGTTGATTTGGTGCAGGAGCGGCAGATCATCAACATTCAAGGCAATCATGACCGGGCTGCCACCCAGTTGAAATTCGCCGAAGGGTTTAACATCCTGGCCTATCAAGCAGTGGTCTGGTCTGCCAACAGTTTAATCCCCGAACATAAGCGGTTTCTAGAGAATCTAGAACACACCAGGGTACTCTGGGACCGCTATCTCCTTTTTCACGGTGCTCCCGGAAATCCGGATGCCTATATTTTCTACCTTTTTCAGGCAAAAAAGGTGTTCAACTATATGCGCAAGAAACAATCGAGCGTTCGGATCGGCTTTTTCGGCCACACCCACAAACGGGCCGTATGGCAGAGGGATGTCCGGGGGAAGATCTCCAATCTGGAGTTATCCACAGACAGTCTGCTGCTGGATCCGGAACAGATGTACCTGATCAATCCGGGTAGCGTAGGCCAGCCGCGGCAACGCAACTGGAAGGCATCCTATCTCATTTTTTCCACTGAACCGGACACCATCCAGTTCAAATCGGTTTCCTACGATCTACAAACAACACAAGCAAAGATACGTCAGGCCCAATTGCCGGAATATCTAGCAGAGCGGCTGGCAGCGGGCGTGTGAACTCCAGAGGTTAGAGAGTACAGACGCTAACGTAAACAATAACTACTTCGCGTAGATCCTGGCAGTTGGCAGCTTGAACCGCAGAATATCGAACAAGGAATTTCCAATGTCGAAGTGACCCATAACCTTCTGTGGCTCGTAGTTCTGCTGTTCGATATTCGATATTCGATATTCGATATTCATGTATGATCCTAGGGGGGAAGCTATGGCGAAAGCGCACCAAAAGGAGTGCAAGCTCAAGGACGGCACTACTGTTCTACTCCGGCCTCTGGTGGCCGAGGATCGCGAGGGACTGATCACCTTTTTCCAGTCACTTCCCGAAAAACAACGCCTTTTTCTGCGCCACGATGTCACTGATGTAAAGATTATAGAATCCTGGACGGAACACATCGACTACAGCAGAGCTTTCCCTCTGCTGGCCCTGGTCGATGAGCAAATCGTCGGTGATATTACCTTGCACCGCGTTCCCTACGGGTGGAAACACCATATCGGTTATATCCGCGTGGTGGTCGCACCAGATTATCAGGGCAAGGGCCTTGGAACCCTGCTGATCAATGAGATTGTCGAACTGGCCACAGAATTCGGCCTTGAGAAGCTGGTGACAGAACTTCCCCTTGAGGTTCCAGCAGCCATCGCCGTGTTTAGAAAGGCAGGTTTTTCCACCAAGGCGGTGATCGAGGGCTTGGTTAAAGACCTCCGCGGCCGTAGTACAGATGTGGTCATCATGGTGTGCGACATCGGCACCCAGCATGATTTCTAAAGGGTTCTGACGCTCTGGGATGGTGGTCTGGCCCTCCCCCACCCGTCAATAGGAAGGAAACGGTTAGACAGTGGAGATCAGCGTAGATCACTTTTATTTGGAGCCCGCAATCTCAGCTGGAAAA
>CAYFXH010000057.1:0-14319 GCA_964346905.1 uncultured Desulfobacteraceae bacterium
CTCCGGCGGGACTCCTCAGAATGACATCCGAAAGAGGGGGTTTCCGGATGGATAGTACATAGCGTTTCATCCACCACAACCAACAGACTGGAGTGGATCAGTGAGACTGAAAGTGGGCCATCGGGGCTCCCAACGGAATAGATTCTGCCCTGTTGGGAGCTGAAGATAGTAGACTGTTCACGTGAGAAAATGATGCTACACTTAATGTACAACAGCCTCCTCTCCCAGTTCAACGCTAAGGCTTGACCGAGACAGAAAACTGTTTCTGACCATAAGAACCGGGGTACCTCTCTGACTAACATCCTTTGGAACAGCTTAGAGAGAATAAGGGTTTTTGCTTGAGCTATCTCCTCCCTTGCCCCTGTCTGCTTGATTCCGTTTCAGACGAGATCGACTTCTCGGAATACTTTTCGTACTCCCCAGATGGTTCCCATTGGTGTCCCAGTATCTCTTGAACCGACAGCGTACCATCCAGATTGTCTACGAAGAAATGGGTAAAACCTTTGGCAAGGACTGCCAAAAAGGCTCCGCTAGACCTATGTGGATCAGGGAGAACTGGCTTTTTGTTGCAGCTGGAGAAACCTCCTAAAAAAACGGTAAAAATCAAACGAGTCCATTTTCGCGCAGACTCTGTCCTGTATCTTTCTGGCCCATATCATTCGCGAAACCACGTCGTCAGGCCTTGAAGATGAACGTATCCAAAAGGGCGGCAATATCTGCGGTCGCAGTAGACGGTTTGTGGATAGGGCGGACGTGGACGAAAGGGGGAGACCATGTTTATTCAACAAACAGAGCTTTTTCGAGGAATGGATAAGGGTTTCATCAAGGAAGTATACGACATCACAATGAAGGAATCCCTTGCAGATGGAGACGTTCTCTTTCGTGAAGGAGACGACGCCAGACACTTCTATATTTTACTGAAAGGGCGCGTTAGGCTGGGCACTCGCGAAACTGGCCAGGTGGTCCACACGGTGAGCCGACCAGGGGAGGCCTTTGGCTGGTCGAGTCTTGTGGATCGAGATGCATACTCCGCATCCGCAGAATGTGTAGTTCCGACAACGTTGCTCAAAATTGATAGAGAAGCGTTGCAAAAGATCCTAGAAAAAGACCCGAAAAACGGGCTAGTCCTCTTCAAACATCTGGCAAAGGCTCTGGGCGAGAGGCTGATCAATAGTTATGGTGTACTTGGTATAGCGCAAGCCAGCGAGCAACATCGTACATACGGGATTTAAACACTGCAACAAAGCCACAGCGAACTCGGGTCCATGCAGAAACTCACTTCTTGGTTGTCATTCTGAGGAGTCCCGCCAAGGGCGGGACGACGAAGAATCTCTTGGTTCTTGGGTTTCCTAAAGATTCTTCGCTGCGCTCAGAATGACAATGTGGAGTTTTTGGATGAGCACTAACCAACTGAACGTGGTTAGTGACCATGATTGGAAAGCCCCACTGACTCGGGCCATTGAGCCGATGGGGGCTCTAGTAATCTTTCCTTTGCACTCGAGTCAGCTGCAGTAATGGGGTGGTGGGGTAATGGAGTAATGCAATGTTATAAAATCGCAAAATCCAAGCAGCAAATCTCAGGGTTTCAGGTGTCGGGTGTCAGGTTTCAGAGAGTAAAAGCGAAAGAACAGAATCCTGAACACTGAAATCTGAACACTGAAACCTTACTCTTTGGAATTTGTGATTTGGAATTTTTTTCCTCCGATACTCCAACCCTCCAGTACCTCAAAACCTCTGGAGATGTCTGCCGGCAAGGCCATTGAAACTTTACCTGGCTCAAAGGATCAGGTTCTCTTTGCCCAAATAATCCTCACTTTAATACTCATCATTCCTTGTTCCACCTTCTGCGGTACTCGTTGGCAGCTGCTGAAATCTGGGCACAATGCGGGCAAAAAAAGGGACTCAGCTTTGTTAGCCAAGTCCCTGGGAAGAGGGGATAAACTGTGGTGCCGAGGCCCAGAATCGAACTGGGGACACGAGGATTTTCAGTCCACTGCTCTACCGACTGAGCTACCTCGGCAAGGTGTGATGTAACCCTATTGCTCGTACCTGGAGCGGTTCGGTTCTGCTTTGTAAGTACTTGATATTACTATATCTGACCTGAGTGCTTTCTATGGCCCAGTCTTATACGCTCCACCCATTATTTTGTCAAGGGAAAAAGACTTGTCGCAGAGAGTGGCTTCTCTTGTACCCAGAAGGGGTAAAGGGAAAGTCGGTTAGCAAAAAGGTATGGTGGGCTAGAGGAAAAACACCTCTGGGTGAGCGTGATGTCATCCCGCGGTTCTTTCCGGGTCGATATCTTTTCTTCGGGCTGCAACCCTTTCTCGCAAGCCCTATAACAGCGTACAACACAGTCTGGCTGATGAAGGCCTAATTCTCAGGAGCCGGAGCTATTCATGCCATCCTTACTTTTCTAGTCATCCTCCATTTCCAGAATTACTTCTCCCGGATCGTCCGCCCCAGCTTTTTTCTTTGCTCCAGTTTCCGCGTCCAGGTGACCCTCAAGTTCCCGTGCAAGTGCAGAGAGGTCATCTTCATCTAGGTCCAAATCTAGGTCTGACCCAGGGGAACTCTGTGCTGATACGGATTCCGTCGCTGAACTCTCCTCGAATGTACCGAGGTCGTCTAGGGGTGATTCGTCCGCGTCGAACTCCACCCCCAAAAATCCCTCATCTTCGCTGCTCACTTCAGCAAGATCATCCAACTTCAACTCCCCGGCTCCTGTATCCCCCAAAGCAGACGCCTCAATGGTCTCTAGATCATCAAGGGCAATTTCACTCAGACTTACTTCGCCGGAAGGTTCGGCGTCAGATGGTCCCCCTAAATCCTGTATATCCAGGGTCCCTTCCGTGGTATAGGATTCGCCCGTTTCAAATCCACTCAACTCCAGCTCAGTTTCTTGAGTAAGGGAGAGCTCTCGTTGGGCACCACCACCTTGCATCTCCCCAACCAGGCTGCCGAGAAGAAAAGGCACTTCCGGTTTGAAATCCAGCAGATTGAGGTCCCCTCGAGTCGCTTTAAGGTCTCTGCTGCATTTCAGACACTTTTCCAAGTGATCAAAACTGACATAACCACACTTGGGGCATCTCATAACACCCTCCTTAACCCTCATCCCTCCGCTCGCCGGGTAGCAAAGACTTGTCGGGATTCGAGTAATTTTGTCTCAAACTATGTAAAGCAGTATAGCGTAGGTACCCCATACGTCAAGGTAAAAGACCCAAATCGCCCAGTTCGTATTGCAGCAAGCCAATTGCAATAATTGTAGCAGTTTCCGTCCTCAGGATGCGCCGACCCAGCGAAATACTCTGGAAGCCTGCAGCTGCAGCCTGCTCAACTTCAGCTTTGGTGAACCCTCCTTCTGGACCCATGAGTACATAAACCTCGCGTGCTCTGGCTTTGTCCGCAAGGACCTGGCCCAAGCTGCAGCGCTCCTCCTCTTCCCAAAAAATGAACTTGAGCCCAGCTTTTTTCCCTTGCTGCAGCACCTGGGGAAACCCCGCCAGTGGCGCTATGCGAGGAACCTCATTACGGCCACACTGTCTCGCCGCTTCCTGGGCTATGCGCTCCCAGCGCCTGAGCCTGGAAGCACCTCTTTCACCTGCCATCCATCTTTGGGCCCGCTCCGTTCTGGCCGGAAGGATCTCGGTCACCCCAAGTTCGGTAACCTTCTGGATGATGATGTCCATGACAGCTGGTTGGCATAATCCTATTGCCAGCACTAGGTTGAGGGGTGATTCCCGGTCCACCCTCGTGCCTTCTCTCACCTTCAACCGAACAAGCTGCCGTCCCACCTCCAAAATCTCTGCCGGGAATTCGAAGCCACTGCCGTCAAAAAGCAGGACTCGTTCTCCGACTCCCAAGCGCAGGACCCGAGTCAAATGGCGAGCCCTTTTACCCGTAACGAGTCGCTCTCCTGGGCTTAGAGGCTCACCCTCAACAAAAAAACGGCGCGGTTTCATGGAAACAGGTCCATTTTACAAAGAGCATGTTCCTCTCTACACCTAGTAATACCTGCAGCAAGGTTTGTGCCATCGATTCACCCGAAGCCGTCTCACGCCGGCCCGTAGAGCCCATATAAATACCAATTGATCAGTGTAGGCCCCCAGAAAACGTAACTCATGGCGGCCAGGGCCAGAAAAGGACCGAAAGGAATCCTAGTACCACCGCCGCTCTTGTCTCTAAACATGAGAAAGATCCCTGCCAGGGAACCTGCCAGGGAACTGGCAAATAGGGTATAAATCACACCCGGAAGCCCCAGGAAGGCGCCGATCATGGCCAAGAGCTTAATGTCCCCACCACCCATGCCCTCGCGCTTTCTCAGCAGCTGGTAGCCAGCAGCTACCAAGAAAAGCGCTCCGCCTCCCACCAGTAGACCGAGCAGAGATTGCAACAGGTTGAGCCGTGGAAGCAAGAAAGATGCAGCTACGCCGGCGATAATTCCCGGCAGGGTAATAACGTCGGGTATCGTCCAAGTGTCCAAATCAATGAAAATGACCACCAGCAGGGCAGAAAAAAAGACGAAATAGATCAAAAACTCCCAACTCAAGCCAAAGTTCCGAAAAAGGGCAAGGCTCATAAGGCCACTCAATCCCTCCACTACAAAATAGCGGGGTGAGATGCGACCCTGGCAATGGCGGCATTTACCTCGGAGAATCAAGTAGCTGAGCAGGGGAATATTGTCATAGAAGCGAATGGGGTTCTGACAATGGGGACAGTGCGACCCTGGCTTCACCAATGAGGCTCGTTTGGGTAGTCGCGCGATGCAGACATTGAGGAAACTGCCGATCGCCGCTCCCGCAGCAAAGAGCCAGACTGCCAGAATCGCGCTTGCCGCATTCATATGGTTATCTTCCCCCTCCGGTAAAGATACAAAGATTCACCAGACCTCCTAATAGCCTGGCTTGCATGAAATCGTCGACAATGTCAGTAGTCCTTGTTGCTTGCTTCGCTTGCACCACAGGGCAAAGCACTGAGCTTATAGCGTGTGGTAAATAGTAAACGATAAACAGGTTGGGCTGTGGTTTTGCAGCTTTCACCCTTTACCGTTTATTATCTTTTTCGCTGTGCGCTATGCTCTATGCGCTAAACGTCTTTGACAACGGACAGAACCATAGCCAAGAGCAATAGTTATGCCGACACGGAGGAATCCTGGCTCTCCCTGTAGCCACAGGACTTCACCGGGCAGGCCAGATATTCTTCTCCCTTGCTTTTGCGGACAACCAGATACGGATTGCCGCACTGGGAGCAGGTCTTGTCAACCGGCGTGGACCAGGAGATGAATCGGCACTTCGGATAACGACTACAGCCGTGGAACCGGCGCCCCCGCTTGGATGCCCGTTCCACCAACTCCCCGTCGCACCCGGTTTGGGGGCAGGCAACTCCACTGCTTATTGGCCGGGTGTTTCGACAACGCGGATAGTTTTCGCAGGCGAGAAAAGGGATGCCCTGGCGACTTTTTCGGATAACGAAACGGCCGCCACACTTTTCGCAGATTTCGTCCGTATATTGGACAGTTTTTTTTGCCTCATCCCCGTTTTCTTCCTCCAGCGAGCGGGTATTCTTGCACTCAGGGTAACCGGTGCAGGCCAAGAAGGGCCCGAACCTTCCCTCCTTAACCACCATGTCCTTACCGCAAAGCTCACATGTTCCCCTGACTTCTCCCTGGCTAGCCACCTGGATCTTGCCCTTGTTGTCCCTCCCGAAGTTTTTGCTGTTTTTGCAATCGGGATAACCGGAACAGGACAGAAAAAGACCGTTTTTGCCCCAACGGATATGCATCCTTCGCCCACACTTATCACAATCAATCTCTGTGGGCATCCCCTGGCGCTTCACGTCAAGCATCTCTGTTTGGGCCCGCTCCACCGCCTCATGGAACTGCCCATAGAAGTCTTCAAGCACCTGGAGCCAGCCACGGTTGCCGGTCTCCACCTGATCCAGTTTTGCCTCCATCTGAGCGGTAAAGGCCACGTTGAGGACCTCGGGGAAGTTGGCCACCAGGAGGTCATTCACGAGCATTCCCAACTCGGTGGGTTTGAATCTTCCCTTTTCCTTGATGGTATATTCTTTTTTCTGAATGACCGTCATGATGCTGGCATAGGTGCTTGGCCGGCCAATACCTTTCTCCTCCAGTTCGCGAATGAGCGAAGCCTCAGTGAATCGAGGTGGTGGCTGGGTGAAATGCTGCTTGGGCTCCAGGTCAATGAGGTTCAGGGGAGCACCCTGCTCCAGGTCTGGAAGTTTCGGCCCTTCTTCTAGCCCTGACTCATCATTGTCAGAACCCTCAATGTAGATCCGCATGAATCCGGGAAAACGGATTACCGATCCACTCGCTCGCAGCATAAACTCGTCCGCGGCAACCTGCACCACCGTCTGGTCCAGTTGTGCCGGACTCATCTGACTTGCTACGAACCGTTTCCATATCAGTTCATAGAGAGCCAGTTCCTCTTTTTTTAGATACGCTTCCAGCTGCTCAGGGGTGCGAGCCACAGAAGTTGGGCGAATGGCTTCATGGGCATCCTGGGTTCCCTTACGACTCCGGTACATTGGCGCCTTCTTGGGTACGTACTCCGTTCCCAGATTTCCCCGGATCCAGTTCCGGGCCTCAGTCACCGCCTCTTTGGCAACCCGGGTGGAATCCGTTCGCATGTACGTAATAAGACCCGCAGCACCCTCTTTGCCCAGCTCTATTCCCTCATAGAGTCGCTGGGCTATGGCCATGGTCCGCTGCGCTGTATACCGTAACTTGCGGGCCGCCTCTTGTTGCAGGCTGCTGGTAATGAATGGCGGGGCAGGTGTGCGTAAGCGCTTCTTTTTCTCTACTTCTGCCACCTGGTAGCTGGCTTTCTTCAGGGCCTCCGTCAGTTCCAACGCTTGTTCTTGGTTGGCTATTTTGATTCTTTTTCCAGCTCTCCGCCACAACCGGGCCTCAAACTGCGGCTCAGCTTCACCCTCCAGCAGTGCGGTGATGGTCCAATACTCCTCACTATCAAAGGCCTGGATCTCATATTCTCGTTCACAGATGAGCCGGAGGGCCACAGATTGCACCCGACCGGCGCTGAGACCTCGCCGGACCTTATCCCAGAGAATGGGGGAAATCTGATAACCAACCAGCCGATCCAGCAGCCGTCTGGCCAGCTGGGCCTCGAACTTCTGCTGGTCCAGATCTCCGGGGTGCTTCAGCGCGTTTTCAATGGCATTGCGGGTTAGTTCGTTGAACAGGACTCGGTAAATCCCTTTTCGAGAAGCGCGCAATTCCTCGGCTATATGCCAGGCAATGGCCTCTCCCTCCCGATCCGGGTCTGGAGCCAGGTAAATGTTCTCTGCTTGCTTTGCCGCTTTCTTGAGTTCGCGAATAACCTTTTCCTTACCCTTTATTATCTGATAGTGCGGCTCAAATTCGTGCTCGATATCGATCCCGAGTTCATTCTCGGGAAGATCTTTAACGTGTCCCACAGAAGCTCGAATATCGAAACGGTCGCCCAGGTAACGATTCAGCGTTCGTGCCTTGGTGGGTGATTCCACAATTAGCAGTGACTTGCTCATGAGATTTCCTCAATTATGTATTCAGCTCGTCGCCCGGAGTTAGGCTCCCATAACCCTTACGTTAAGATTCACTCAATGGAAGTCAATTGCAACCATACTGTTAGTAAAAATCTCTTACAAAAAAGGTGCCAGGAAGCTGTTTGACCAACCCCCTGAGCTCCAGACGCAAGAGAAGCTCGGCAGTTTGGGATACGCTGATATCCAACTGGCGAGCAATACCATCGATGTGAACAGGTTCCATGCCGAGTAGATTCCAAAGCTGCTGTTCTCTCTCATTCAGCTCGGGATGGGCGGTGGTCAGCGGTCCCTCTCCCTCTGACAATTTAATAGTTTCGCTCCGGCCGAGCATGGGAAGGAGCTCTTCCAGGATATCCTCCACTCGCTCAACCAGTTTAGCTCCTTCCTTGATGAGCCGGTGCGGCCCTTTAACCTCTGGCCGGTCGATTGGACCGGGTACCGCGAAAACTTGACGCCCCTGCTCCAAGGCCATCCTAGCTGTAATCAGCGATCCACTCTTGGCCGTGGCTTCAACCACCACCACGCCCAGGGCGAGACCACTGATGAGCCGGTTCCTTACCGGAAAATTCCCAGGTTCTGGCGGAGTACCCAAGGGGAACTCACTGATAACTGCTCCCGAGGCAACAATATCGTGGGACAACTTCCTGTTCTCTACCGGATAGACCACATCCAAGCCCGTCCCCAAAACCGCCAGAGTTCTGCCGCCTCCTTCCAGCGCCCCCCGGTGGGCAGCACTATCAATCCCTCGCGCCATTCCGCTCACCACAGTCCAGCCTTGCCATGCCAACTCCCTGCACAGTTTCCTGCAGACCTTGAGACCGTACGGTGAGGCCTGCCGTGACCCTACCACAGCAACAGCCCGCTCATCTTCCTGGCTCAGGTTGCCTTTCACGTAAAGAAGCGGCGGTGGGTCTGCAATTTCGACAAGAAAATTGGGATATTCCTCAGTGCCCCATAGTAGTATGCGAATGGAGAGAGACTGCAGACGAGCCATCTCCCTTTCGGCTGCCTCCTTGAAACGAGAAGACTTGATAGCCTCAATGCTATCCTCTCTCAGTCCTGGCACCTGTTCCAGTTGGTGCCGGCCAGCGGCGAATATGCGATCAGAGTTGCCAAAACGCTGAATCAACCGGTGAAATGTCCTGGTACCTATCCCGGGCACCAGGGTCAACGCCAGCCAGCCGAGTTCCCTCTCCATGCTATCTCTCTATATGCTCTCGACTCTGCCTTTTGGATTAGGGATCAAAATCCTGCATTACTCATGAAATGGCGAAGCGAGACCACAAAGCTGGGCGTGCCACCGCCCACCCGTAGTGTCTTGGACCCGACCCCACCTGAACAGTACGTCACAGGGTTGCGGTCAACCGGGAGGACGGCCACATCAGTGGTCGCAGGAACTCTTTCATGAGCACTGCAGGTTTAAAGCAAAAAGGGGCCATGCAAGCTGGTCTCCCAGCTCCATGGCCCGCAGCCGACCTAGGTGGAAATAGTGTGCCAATTATTTCGTCTTGAGCCTTATACGCTCTCCGGGCATAAACTCGTTTAAGGAATACGTAACCACGGCCGCGGCCGTTTCTGGCTCCACTGCTAACACCAGAAGCTCGCCGATGGGTTCAACCGACAGGACAAGTTCTGCCTCTTTCCCAGTGAAGAGTTCCTCCGCCTTTGGTGTCCGAAAGACCTCGAAACGATATCCGGCCTTAATATCATCTTCCTCACCGAGATCGATATAGACAATCTGTTTGTCGCCTATCAGGAACGTCTCCCCCTTTGACAAAATGATATTGCCTTCTCTCGGTTCGGTGCCGTCCTCCAGGGCGATCTCATCAGCCCTTTTCTTGTACGGCATCAACTTGTCTCCGGGATAGATGGATTGGTACGAGCTTTGAACCCTTGCTTTTGCGTAGCCGGAAGCTACCTCCGTTATCTCCAGCACACCCAGTATTGTATTCAGATAGCCCACGTTCTTATTGGTGATGGGGTGGGTGATGAGATCCGAGGTTCTGAAAATGAAATAGCGCTTTCCCATTTCGGGGTCAGCTCTCTCATCCACCTTGAGATAGACCTTATCTGCCGAGCCGATGAGCTTTCTCTGCCTCTCTTCTCCCACGATCAGACCAACACCCTTCGGCCGGAAGGGGGTGATGAATCCCACCTGATCGATTTCCGAGAAGGTTATCGTGGGAACTTTGGGCGGTGGAGGCGGTGGCGGTGGTGCAACCGCCGAAGGTTCAACCGCCGAAGGTTCAACCGTCGGAGGGGAAGGTTCCACATCCGCAACTGCTTCCTCAATGGCAGTTAGTGCTGCAAACTCTTTGGGTACCTCGTAGTAAACTCGCAACCGAGTGCCAGGGTAAATCCAGTGGGGGTTGGTGATGTGTGGATTCAACTGCCAGACCTTGGGCCAAACCCAGGGATTGCGATAGAGTGAGTCGCAGATATCCCATAGCGTGTCACCCTTTACCACCACATGAATGTACGTTTCTTGCTCAGCCTCCTGAGCCTTCACCTGGGAACCGTGCGCGAAAGCCAAGAGCAACGTGCCCACCATCAACCATACAAGGATTATTCGTTTCACGGCTGACCTCTCCTGTGTTTAGGTGGAGCCGAGTTTCTGACAGCCTCTTTCTCGTTCCCTGCCTTCTAACCTGTGACCAATACACGCATTTTTTCTAGGTGTCAACCTTGATGAGCTAGCAAGAAACATACCTTCCTAACCATTAAACAAGATTCATTGCTGTATGATGCTGATATAATTGGTCTTTATCCGGCGTAGCCGCTTGTGACTATTCCCCTGCTGAGGTACGATTCGGTATCTACGCGTGTTTTCTTGCGGCTTTTGACGGTGCTCACCACCTTACCACCCAGGGTTTATCGGCGGGCAATGCCCACCCTATATTGCACTCCATTCACCCCTGGTGGCTCTCTACGCATAGAATCAGGAGGCAGTAGCAAAGAGCATAGAGCAAGGGGGATAGGGTAAAAGAAGATGATTGCGAATTTCGAATTGCGAATTGCGAAATTGGTCCTTCGGGCGGGTTCTCAGTTTCCAAATTCGCAATTCGACATCCGCAATTCGAAATACCTTAACTCCATGCTCTATGCTCCATGCCCCATGCTCCATGCGCCTCTCACCTTTTGGCCGCCACTCGGACTCCAGCTCTTGCAAGCCTGGCTTCCCAAGCAATGAGAACAGGACTGGCCACAAAAATGGACGAGTAAGTACCCACCACCACTCCCACTATCAGGGCAAAAGCAAAGTCATGTATCACCCCACCCCCGAGAATGAACAGGGCGGTGACCACCACCAGAGTGGTTCCCGAAGTAAGAATAGTGCGGCTGAGGGTCTGATTGATGCTGCTGTTGACCACTTCGGCAAAATCTCGACGCTTGCTCTTACGCAGGTTTTCTCTGATCCGATCGAAAACAATAATGGTGTCATTTAAGGAGTAGCCGATAATGGTAAGCAAGGCGGCCACCACGGTGAGATCGAACTCCTTGTTCGCTATGGCGAAGGCGCCCACGGTGATCAGGACATCGTGGACGAGGGCGGTCACCGCCCCGAAGGCGTACTTGAGCCGCAGGACCCAGCAGCAACCCATGGTTATGACCAAGGCCGCCAATATCAGCATGGGAATGCTCATGCCCACGGCACGAAGGACATACACTCCTAGGATGAGGGCGCCGGCCATGATGAGTGCCGGCATCCATTTAACTTCAAACCTCCCCGAGATATAGATGGCGATGAAGAGCAGGGCATAGTAGATGGCCAAAAGCGCCTTCTGACGGAGATCTTTGCCCACCTTAGGCCCTACCATTTCTACCCTCTCCACCGTGACCGTGTCTTCACCGTAGCTGCGCTCCAGGCTATCCTGTACCTCCTTGCTGAGATTTGCCAGCTCAGTTCTGGAAACATCGGTGCGGATGAGAAATACGTTTTCCCCCTCACCGCCAAAGCGCTGGATGGCACTGCGCTCCAAGTCAATACCTTTTAGACCCGCTTTGATTTTGTCGGCACTGGTGGGGTTACTAAACCTCACCTGGATAATGGTGCCACCGGCAAAGTCAATGCCGTAAAGACTCGCTCCGCGCCAGATAAGCACAGCGACCCCAAGGAGGATCAGCCCCACGGACAGAACGAAAGCGGACCTTCTCCGACCAACAAAGTCAATGTTGATGTCTGGTTTGATAAGCTGCATGGTTTCTCTCTTCTATCCGCGCTCAAATTCAACAAGCGGCATCTATCCGTAAGTTTCACAGATCCGCCCCATCGACGGGGGGGTGACGAAGAGCGCGGCGCAAAGCGCCAAGCGCATAGCGAAAACACATTCTTCTGAACGCTCTGCGCCATGCGCTTTGCGCTATGCGATTTGTCAGATACTTAACTCCTTCAATCGTCTTTTTTGCAACAAGTAATCAAATAGCAGCCTGGTTCCCAAAATAGCGGTGAACATACTGGCAACGATGCCAAGGCTCAGGGTAACGGCAAAGCCCCGCACAGGACCTGTACCAAACTGGAAGAGAACTATGGCAGCAATCAGGGTGGTGACGTTTGCGTCTAGAATGGTAAGGGTGGCCTTGCTGTAGCCGCTGTCCAGGGCTGCCCGCGGCGTTTTACCCAGCCGCAATTCTTCCCGCACCCTTTCAAAAATTAAGACGTTGGCATCAACCGCCATACCGATGGTGAGAATAATACCAGCAATGCCCGGCAGTGTGAGAGTGGCGCGAAAGGCGGCCAGCCCCGCCATTATAAAAACAATATTTAAGATCAGAGCCAGATCGGCAATGATTCCGGCGCTGCCGTAGTAGACGACCATGAATACCACCACCACCACCCCCCCGATTGCCATGGAGAGGAGTCCCTTGCGGATGGAATCTCTTCCCAGGGATGGCCCCACGGTCCGCTCCTCTAATATCTTCACCGGAGCGGGCAGGGAGCCGGCCCGAAGCACCACAGCCAGGTCTTTGGCTTCCTCCATGGTGAACTGACCCTCGATCACTGCGTTACCGCCACTGATACGGTCCTGGATAACTGGAGCCGAATAGACGTTGTCGTCCAGAACAATGGCCAGCCGCTTCTTGACGTTTTCGCCAGTGATTCGCTCGAAGAGCTTGCCCCCACGGTCGTCGAAGCTAATGGCGACGTAGGGGCGATTGTACTGCGTGTCAATGCGGACCTCAGCATTGGTTAGGTACTCGCCGGTGAGCAGAGTGCGGTCTTTGAGCAGGTAAGGGGTCCGGCTCACCTGACCGGTGACTGGATCGACTACACGTTTGTAGTAGATTTTGTCACCGGCGGGCACTCTGCCCTTCAGGGCCTCATCCACACTTCGTGACTCATCCACCAGCTTGAATTCCAGCAAGGCCGTTTTACCGATGAGCTCGATTGCCCGCTGTGGGTCTTTGATGCCGGGCAGCTGGATGAGTATCCGATTCTCACCCTGGGTTCGGATATCCGGCTCACTCACGCCAAATTGATCAATCCGGTTGCGGATCGTCTCCAGACCCTGCTCCACGGCGAGCTTTTTGATATGGCGGATCTGGCTATCCTCAATCCTGAGGAGAACCTGGAGCTGATCCTGGTCGAGATTTCTATCAGCCACCTCCAGTATGGGAAACTTGTTCTTGAGAAGGTCAGCGACCCGCTGCCAGTCTTGATCCTTGGGCAGCAGCAACCTCACGCTATCCTCACCTTGTCGTTCCACCAAGCGAAAGCGGATGTGTGCACTGCCCAACTCTTGCTTAATCTCCTGAGCGAAACGTTCAGTGGTATTTTCCACCGCCTTGTTATTCTCCACCTCCAGAATAAGATGCATGCCGCCTTGGAGGTCCAGACCGAGATGAATCTTTTCCTCGGGGAAGAATTTTACCCACCAAGCCGGCAGCTCCCCGCCCACCGTGGGGAGCAGATAGACGAGCGCTACCACCAGAACTGTCAGCACCAGGACCGCTCTCCATTTCAGATCTTTCACGCTAACTTTCTCCTCTTCTGAAAGCCCCGGTTCGGGAATGTAAGCTCCAAAATCCCCCAAAATCATTGAATATCGAATCTCGAACAACGAACCGCAGAATGATCAAGTCATCATCACTTCGGAGTTCGATATTCATTGTTCGATATTCTTCGGTTTATAGAACTCCCAGAATTACAGAGCCCCTGTGTCATTCGGCTGCCAGGGTACATTCTATAATAGGGTTAGGGGGATTTCTCTACGAAGTTGAAACCTCCCGGGCTCACCTACTTCTTGGGAGGTTCCGGTTCTTGGGACGCCATACCGGCGATGTAGCCTCGTCCCACTTTCACTCGCACCTTCTCGGCGATTTCCAAAGTTACTATCTTTTCGGTGAGACCGGTGATTTTACCGTGCATGCCGCCGGAAGTTACCACCATATCACCCCTTTTCAAGCTGGCCAGCACTTCCCGGTGCCTTTTCTGTTTTTTCTGCTGCGGTCGAATCAACAAGAAGTAAAAGATGGCAAACATGAGCAGCAGTGGCATCAGAGTAACTAAGCCGCCTCCCTGGCCACCACCGCCAGCGCCCCCTCCGGTACCCAATGCATATGCCAGGCCTGTCCAATTCATAAAAAGCCTCCTCGTGCCAAGGGGAAGTATCTGCGATTGGCAGAAATGCTGGTTAACAAACCGAATCCACTTCCAATCGTAGCCCACTGCTCCCGCTGTGCACGTGTCGCTGTTGATAAAACTGTGCCCTGAACTCCTTGAACGTACCGGCTGCAATCGCCCGTCGCATCTGCCGCATC
>CAYFXH010000057.1:14329-22558 GCA_964346905.1 uncultured Desulfobacteraceae bacterium
CGAGGCCGGGCAGGCCAGATTGTAGATTTCATCGACCTCGACGTAGAACGGGAAGGTCACATCGTGCCGCATCAGCTCAAAGTAGTACCACAGGTTATGAATGGTATTGAGTCGATGAGCCAGAATTTCCTTGGCCATAAACAGGTGACGCAAGTACGCCCGGCTGTAGTGGTTGCAAGTATAACAGGTACAGAGCTCATCGATGGGCATATCCTCGTCGCGATGTTGCCTGTTCTTAATAATTATCCGGCCGCCACTGGTGAAAAGCATACCGTTACGAGCATTGCGGGTGGGAAGAACGCAATCAAACATATCCGCCCCCAGCCCCACCAGCTCCACGAGATCCTCGGGTGTGCCTACACCCATTACATAGCGGGGTTTTTCCGCCGGTAGTAGCGGTAGACACGTTGCCGCCACCTCCAGCATCGCCTCCCTTGGTTCCCCCACACTAAGACCGCCAAGAGCGTAGCCAGCAAAATTCATTTCCCCCAGGCTCTCGACGCAAGCACGCCGTAGTTCCATGAACATGCCTCCCTGGATGACAGCAAAAAGCTCCTGATCTTGCCTGGTCTTCGCCTTTTGACAGCGGTGGGCCCACTGCAGGGTGCGCTCCATGGAGGCCTGTACATATTCGCGGCTGGCCGGATAAGGGGTGCACTCGTCCAGACACATAATGATGTCAGCGCCGAGAGCTTCCTGAATGCGCATCACCCCTTCCGGACTGAGAAAATGGTGCGACCCGTCCAGATGAGATTGGAAGGTTACCCCCTCATCACTGATTTCACGGGTTGGCGCCAGACTAAAGACCTGATACCCACCACTGTCGGTGAGCAGAGGTCCGTTCCAGTGCATGAACCGGTGCAACCCTCCCATTGCTTCTATGAGGTCCGCCCCCGGCCGCAGCCACAGATGGTAGGTGTTGGCCAGCACCATCTCGGCGCCAACAGACTGCAAATCCTCAGGGGTAATCCCCTTTACCGTGCCCCTTGTCCCCACCGGTATGAACACCGGGGTTTGCACGGCACCATGAGGTGTCCGTATCTCTCCCAAACGGACACCATCTATCTCTTGTTTCCAGCGGTGAAACTCCACGGCAGAGATTACTCGATAAACATGGCATCGCCATAGCTGTAAAACCGGTATCGCTTCCGGATAGCCTCAGCATAGGCTTCCAGCAGCAGACTGCGACCGGCCCAGGCAGAAACCAGCATGATCAGGCTCGAACCAGGCAAGTGAAAATTGGTAAGCAGCCCGTCGATAACCTGAAAACGGTAGCCCGGATAAATAAAGAGGTCGCACCAGCCACCTCCTTGCTGTACTCGCCCGCAGCGAGCAGTAAATTCCAAGGCCCGAACCGTTGTGGTGCCCACAGCCACTACCCGCCTGCCGTTCTCCTTTGCCCGGTTAACAGCCAGGGCAGTTTCAGCAGGGATCTCGAAATATTCCTCCTGCAACTGGTGCTTACGAATGTCAGCTTCCCGAACCGGTTGAAAGGTGCCGAAACCCACGTGCAGAGTCAAGCTGGTGACGGTTACGCCCTTATGTCTCAACCTTTCAAGAAGAGTGTCCGTGAAATGCAAGCCAGCTGTTGGCGCTGCCACTGCTCCCGGCTTGGTGGCGTAAACGGTCTGATAGGCCAGTCCATCATCAACCTCAAGAGGGGCACCGTTTCGTTGGATGTACGGCGGCAAGGGAGGTTGACCCACCCTCGTCAGAATTTCCAGAAGAGGCCGATCACAAAGAAATTCCACCCGCGTCTGCCCCTCCACCAGGCGCTCACAGACCCTCGCCCGAACTCCTCCTGCAAAAACAAGAATGGTACCTGGCTTTACTGCTTTATTGCTTTTGATCAGGCAACGGTGTGGCCCATGCTCGGTGGCCGGATGCAACGCCAGCAGTTCCACCCGGCCGCCGGACTCTTTCTGTCCCAGCAACCTGGCGGGCACCACTTGGGTATCGTTCACCACAACCACATCGCCTGCTGCCAAATAGTATTCCAGGGAGGCGAACTTTTTGTGCGCAATGCTCCCTTCTGCACGGTTGAGAACCAACATTCGGGACGCATCCCGGTTCTGCGCTGGCACCTGCGCGATGCGTTCAGCAGGCAGTGTATAGTGATAATCTTCCAGGGAGTACATGGAGTGACTTTCGCCTCAAGCCCGATAATAAGCCAGGCAAGCTAAGCATAGTTGCGGTATGAAGTCAACCGATTTGGCGAAACAGGACGTATGCTCCATACGTACCGGTACCCAGCCTATGGGAGCGACCTCCCCATCGCGATACTATTGATGGCTCCAGGTGTCATGAAAAATATCGCAACCAGGAGGTCACTCCTACATGATTCGCCGGCTTCTTAAGGCCGATCAGAAAAGGTTACTTCTCTGGCCGAGATAAATGAAAACCATGCCAACACACATTGCCGTGAAACCGAAAGTCCGTAAGTGCGCTGCCGGCATTTCACTCACTCGAACCAACCACTTCTTGATTCCTTCAGGGAAAGCAAAGTAGGGCAGTCCTTCCAAGATCATGACCATTCCCAGGACACTGAGAAAAAACTTCATGGCATATTCCACCGAGTGCTTTGCAGTGTACTGCGCTGACACAGAATAGCGAACACCTATCCCGAAAACACTAAATTCTAAGTCGGGCATTGGCTCTCTGTCAAGGAACTGATGGCCCTCCGCTTCGTTTCTTACATAGCGCATGACACCATGTATCATTTCGCTTGTTGCTGAAATGGTTTTCACACTATGAGGCCCAATGTGCAATGATAAATGCGAAATGCGAAATGATAAATGCACCCTGTTACATAACTATGTGGGTGCTGTCCGCTGCCTAGTACTGGGTTGGTAACATCCAGATTATGGTGTTGTTTGCGTCCGGATCAGAGTATCCTCTTGAATATGACACGGAAATGGGCTAGTTTTGGGCGCACGAAAAAAATGAAGAAAGTGAGGACATGGTGGGTAGCACTATCGAAATTGATCTGGCGGCCTTGCGCCACAACTTTGCCCAGGTGAGAAACCTGGTGGGGCAGTCCACCTCCGTACTGGCGGTGGTCAAATCGGATGCCTACGGCCACGGCATGGTCCCTGTGGCCCAGGAACTTGAAAACCAAGGTGTCGAGTATCTTGGCGTCAGCACCTGCAGCGAGGCTGTTACCCTTCGCGAAAAAGGGATCAATACCCCGATACTGATCCTTCTGGGCGTTGCCCAGAATGAGTTTGGCGATGTCATCCAACATAAATTAACACCAGCGCTTTTCCGCAGTGATGTTGCCACGGCAATGTCCTCTGCTGGTCTGGCAGCCGACACCAAAATACCAGTTCATCTTAAGATCGACACAGGCATGGGCCGTCTTGGAGTTCCTTACCCTGAGGCGGAGGAGTTTTTTGCGTTGATCAAATCACTCAAGGGAATTCGGGTGGAGGGCTTGCTTTCCCATTTCGCCTCTGCCGACGAACATGACAAGTCCTTTAGCTCCTTGCAACTTCAGCGGTTTCGCCGGGTACTGAACCAGGCAGAAAAAATCGGCTTGACTGTTCGCTACACCCACATTGCGAACTCGGCAGGGATAATTGACCTGCCTGATTCCTATCTCCAGCTGGTTCGACCGGGTCTCATGCTCTATGGCGCTCCACCATCTCAGGAGCTCCATCGCTCTGTATCCCTCAAGCCAGTAATGACCCTAAAAACGCGCGTGCTTCAACTCAAAGAGGTGGACACCGGTTCTCCCATAGGCTACGGCTGCACCCACATCACCTCAAGACCAAGTCGCATCGCCACCCTGGCGGTTGGCTACGATGATGGCTATGACAGGTTGCTGTCCAATCAGGGTGAAGTACTCGTTCGGAACTGCCGAGCGCCGGTGGTTGGCCGTATTTCAATGTGTCTTACCACTGTGGATGTCACCGATGTACCTGAGGTTCAGGCTGATGACGAGGTTGTGCTTTTGGGAAGGCAAGGAGACCAAGAAATCACCGCGGATGAGATTGCAGCCAAGATCGGCACCATCAACTACGAGATTTTTTGCAATTTCGGTGGGCTCCGTAACAAGCTTTTTTTGAATGAGTCCCTAGGCTGAGAAGATTCGTTCAGCTGAGTGTTGTATCTATCTTAGCAGATACGGACTACGCTTATTGCAAGGAGCCTCGTGTCTAGCAAGCTGGCAGAAGGCAGCAGACAGCTGGCTAGGGTTGAGGGTGGGCAACGTCTCTTCGCAACGCCAGGCGGGCGAGAGATATTTGTCCCATAGATGGTGTACTGAGATGGAGCTCGGCAGCCCTAAACGTCCGTGCCATCAAAGAGAGTCCTGACTCAGATATTGTAGGACAATCTATGATCAAGACCAAAACGCTGGAGATACTCAAAAAAACCCTGGAGCAATGTGGACAGCTCGGTCTTTTTCAAACTCCTCCTGACTTCGAGATTCAGCTGGAGGTGCCTAGAAAGGAGCACGGTGATTTCGCCACCAATGTCGCCCTCAATCTCGCCAAACCCAACCGATGCTCACCTCAAGATATCGCTTCCTCTTTTGTCGAACAGTTGGCGGACGGCGGTGGGCTTTTCTCCAATGTGGAGATTGCTGGGCCAGGTTTCATTAACCTGGTAATCAGTCCTGCGGCCTGGTTGCAGGTCTTAGAAGAGATACACAGGCTGGATCAAACATATGGTCGCTCAAACCTTGGACAAGGACGGAATGTCCAGGTAGAGTTTGTCAGCGCCAACCCCACTGGTCCCCTGCATGTGGGACACGGTCGCGGTGCGGCAACAGGTGATGCCTTGGCCAGCATACTCGAAGCAACCGGCCACCGGGTGGAGCGGGAATACTACATCAACGACGCCGGAACCCAGGTTGAAACCTTGGGGCGCTCCGTCTTTTTGCGATACCAGCAACTGCAGGGCCGCCAGGTACCATTCCCTGAAACCTGCTACCAGGGTAACTACATTGAAACCCTGGCCCAAGAGCTACGAGATATCCACGCCGATTCCTACCTGGATGCCACTGAGGAGACGGCCCTACCCGTTTTCAGTGACTACGCGAGCCAGCGTATTCTGGAGGGCATCCGAAAAGATCTTGAGGAGTTTGGTGTCAGCTTCGACAGGTGGTTCAGTGAGAAAAGCCTCTATGAAAATGGGGCGGTGGACCAGGTGATCGAGACCCTGAAAACGGCCGGCCATCTCTATGAACAAGATGGCGCTCTCTGGTTTCGCTCCACCGCATTTGGGGATGAGAAAGATCGAGTGGTGGTTCGAGCCAGCGGCATGACCACCTATTTTGCCTCGGATTTGGCTTATCACCAGGATAAATATCGACGCGGGTTCCACGTGGTTATTGACCTCTGGGGTGCCGACCACCACGGCTATATGGACCGGATGTATGCCGGGGTCATGGCCTTGGGTAAGAAACGTGAAGCGCTCAAATTGCTCTTGGTGCAACTGGTGAATCTGCTCCGCAAAGGCAAGCAGGTGGCCATGTCTACCCGTGCCGGTGAATTCGTGACCTTACGCAATGTCACCGATGAAGTGGGGCGTGACGCCGCCCGCTTCATTTTTCTGACCCGGCGCTCTGACAGCCCGCTGGACTTTGACCTTGAACTGGCCAAAGAAAAAAGCGCCGACAATCCAGTTTACTATGTGCAGTATGCCCATGCCCGGATTAGTAGCATCAAGAGACTGGCGGAGGAACGCCAGCTAGATTTGGCAGACCAGACTGATTTGGATCTAAACAGGCTGAGCTTGCCTGAAGAAATTGCCCTTATTAAGCAGCTGAGCCTGTATCCCGAAGTGGTGGAAAACAGTGCCCGTTTTCTAGAACCCCATCGGATTCCTTACTATCTGACCCAGCTGGCCTCTGCCTTCCATAGCTACTACAAGCATCATCGGATCATCCAGGATGATCGAGCCCTGGCACAAGCACGGTTTCATCTGGTCCAGGCGATCCGTATAGTCATACGAAATGGCTTGGGACTGCTCGGGGTCTCAGCTCCTCAAAAGATGTAAACGTGAGGCAAGGTTGAAAAACCTTATAAACATAAAAGAAAGCGGTTATGCATGTAACTCCGCATGGTTGGGGCTTGAGGGCTGGGATATTCCCGAAGTGGGGGAGGGAAATCCCAGCTCTCAAGTGCTTACGCCCTGCTAAGGTAATAACCGTATAAAAGAATTCTCTCTTTACATCGTAAACACTTTTACTCACGTTAGACAGTTGGCGAGATACCATGGGTGCAGCTAAGAGACGAAAACGCAGCAGGAAACCGGTTCGGTTTGAAATGAGCAGACTGGCGCTGGCTGGTTGGTGTTTTGGTCTGGTCCTGGCCCTGCTCTGGATGTTTGTTCTTGGTCTATTTGTGGGCAAGGGCATCACCCCAGCCAATATCAATTTGGCAGAAATCAAAAAGAGGATGATTGCCGAAGGCATCTGGCCCGGCTCTGGCAAGCCGGTCCAGCAAGAAGCACCTCCTGGAACTACGAATACAAAAAAGAAAATCCCACTCGATGATCTGGAATTCTACGAAAAACTCGCCAAAAAGAAAAAGGCCCAACTCCAGGAACCCACCGTTGCAAAGACCCCGCCCAAAAAGAAGCCAACCACTGAAACCGCTCCCAACCTTGCCCCAGCCGCGCAGACAAGTCCCGAGCAGCACCAATCCTCAGCGGGTCGCTTCACCGTACAGTTGGCGTCATTCAGAGATCTGGCCAGCGCCAAGAAATTTGCTGCCCGATTCAAGGATCTGAAACCTCTCCCTACCGTAAGACAAGTGGAGTTGCCTGGCAAAGGTCGTTGGTACCGGGTGCAGGTGGGACAGCTTGCCAGTCACGATGAAGCCACGGCTCTGGCAGAGCGGTTCGCCAAAAAGTATCAAATCCAACCCTTCGTCGTAAGTCTGGGAAGATAAACAGAGGTGCGGACACCAGGAAAGAGGGACCTCTCCAAATCACAGGACCTCCGGTTACCTAACCTTCTGGTTTGAACTTCTTCCAGGTTAGCGGTCGCTCCTGCAACTCTCGTTCACTCCAAAATAAATGTTACTTTATTGCTCTGCCCACTTGACAGCAAGTAGTATCTCATGATTTATTGCAGCAACAGTAATCGGCGCGATACCCTACGCTCCTCTGCGGGTCCGATCCCTTGGCGCCACTTCCTCATTACCATAGGATACCATCATGAAGATCCTCATGGTATACCCGGAATACCCGGTTACCTTTTGGAGCTTCGATTACGCCCTCAAGTTCATCTCCAAAAAGGCCGCCTACCCACCTCTAGGTCTTCTCACAGTCGCGGCCATGCTCCCAGACGACTGGGACATCCGGCTGGTGGATCTGAACGTCGAAAAGCTCACAGACAGCGATCTGGAATGGGCTGATTATGTGATGATCAGTGCCATGTTAATCCAGAAAAAATCGGTTCAAACGATTCTGCAAAGATGCCATGCTTTGCAAACCAAGGTCATTGCCGGTGGGCCTCTTTTCAACAGCATGCCTGAAGAATATGTAGATCTGGTGGACCACTTGATCCTGAACGAAGCAGAACTCACCCTGCCTGCTTTTCTGGCGGACCTGAGTAGTGGAAACCCGAAGCAGGTGTATCGCGCTGACGCGTTCCCTGAACTACGACTGACACCCACTCCGCGCTGGGACCTGATCACGGTAAAAAAGTATGCCACCCTGATGATTCAATGTTCACGGGGTTGCCCATACGATTGCGAATTTTGTGACATCACCAGCTTATACGGCCGCAGACCGCGGGTAAAGGGTGCGGACCAACTGATTGAAGAGTTGGAGGCGATTTACCAGTTGGGTTGGCGGGGTAGCGTGTTCATCGTTGATGACAACTTCATTGGCAACAAAGTGAAGATCAAAAAGATGCTGCCCACGCTGATCGACTGGATGCAAACGCATCAGTATCCTTTTCATTTTATTACTGAAGCATCCATAAACTTGGTTGATGATGATGAACTCATCGAACTGATGGGTGAGGCAGGCTTCAATACCGTCTTTATCGGTTTAGAAACACCAGACGAGGAGAGTTTGCTGGAGTGTGCCAAGGTTCAGAACCGCGGTCGTGACATGGTAGCCGCCATCAAAAAGCTCCAGGCAGCAGGCATCCAGGTTTTTGGTGGCTATATTGTTGGATTCGATAGTGATGATGAGGGCATCTTCTTTCGGCAAATCAAATTCATTCAAGAATCCGGTGTGGTCACAGCAATGGTGGGCCTGTTGAATGCG
>CAYFXH010000057.1:22632-26167 GCA_964346905.1 uncultured Desulfobacteraceae bacterium
AATACCGATGGAACCATTAACTTTATGCCTAAGATGGACAAGGAAATGCTCATCAATGGCTACCGCAAAATCGTCCGAACCATTTACAGCCCTCGACACTTTTATCGACGAACCTCCAAGTTTCTAGAACACTATCAGCCCCGGAGAAAATCGCGAGTTCAGCGGCATGACATCAAAGCTTTTCTCAAGTCCATTTTCTATCTCGGTATTGTGGGCAATGGCATATCCCAGTGGTACTACTGGAAGATGTTGTGTAAATCAATAATTTTCCATCGGAAGCTATTTCCTGAGGCGGTCAAATTAATGGTCTTCGGGCACCACTTTCGCAAAGTGGCGAGAAGAGTGTGAGGAGATCGGTCGGACCAAGCAAATAACAGCTGAAATCCTGCCAGGCAATACACTTCATATCAACAATCTCATACAAGGCTGCCACAAATCAGCTATCGTTGGGCCATTTGCCTTCGCCGTCCTTGCGCTTTGTTGTCAGTAGGTCAACAGGTCGCTACAATGAATGACCATAAAGAGCCCAAAACGTAATAGGCAAACGCTGCCTCACCCCCTGTTGTTGCTATCACCTTTTCTACTCTACCTACCACAACCGTCGAGCATCATACTCGGGAAAGCCAAGTTCACGAATCTTACGCGCGGTAGCGGCGATATCATAGGGAACATACCGGACCGTAATGGTCTGGCTGGAGGAACTCCAAATGAGGTACTTGGCATTATTATTGCCATCTCGGGGTTGCCCGACACTACCCACGTTGACGATGTATTGGTGATTTCTTTCCAAGGGTATAAGGCCAGGGTGCACAGGGGCGCGATTGATCTTTGCTCCGTCAAAACCGATTATCTCCGGGATATGCGTGTGCCCGACGAAGCATATTTTCTCCTTTAATTCTGTGAAAACCCGAACCAATTCATTCTCAGAAATATCGTACAGATACGTGGTAACGGAGTCAGGGGGGAAACCATGCACGAACCGGCACCCCTGAAAGATCATCACCCTTTGCAAGCTTTTCATGAAATCCAGCGTGTCCGAGGACAGCAGCTCGTGGGTGAGTAACAGAGACTGCCGCGTTGGCGCGTTGAACCACTTAAGATAGGATCTATCCACCAGACCTAGCTCATGATTTCCCATCACCGAAGGAATATTCTTTTGTCTCAGCAGCGTGACTACCTGCTCCGGTTCAGGACCGTAGCCGATACAATCTCCCAGGCATACCACCGCGTCCACCTCTGATTGATCAATATCAAGCAGCACCTGTCTGAACGCTTCCAAATTGCCGTGAATATCAGAAATAATCGCCAGTCTCATGGACATGTTTGCTGGAAACCCTCATGTACGTTTTCACCTCACGATGGCAGATGCTTCCGGATCAAAAGGATTGGTCCTGACCGCGAGTGAAAAAAGATACGGGTAGTGCTCTTTGAGATATTTCATATAGTCCAACCAGTGATGAGCCAGTAACCTGTACGCTCTGCGGATGTCACCGGCCAGATGCGCTGTGTCTGTCTCCGGAAGTTGTCTGATATCGTCTCGGTGTAGCAGTTCGTCTCTCACGTGAAAGATCGCCCTGATAAGCTCAGCAAATGACTCTTGTTCAAGCAAATGGGGATGTTCCAAAAGGCGGATCAAGAGGTCGCTCTTTGCCGCAAAAAAACGCATCAACTCAGCCTGAGGAACTCGGGTAATGTCGACGTCGTAGCTGTGGTTTTTGAGTGTCTTCCCCACCTCAAGAAATGCAGAATCTGACCAACCATCGACTATCAGTAGCTCATTTCTCAAGCTATCCGCCTGGAGATCGAATGCGGCAAAGTATCCCAACAGCTTGGTTCCAATCTCACTGAAGAAAAGGCCAATTACCATGTTTAACTTTGTCAGTCTTGTTTGTCTTTCCCTCCTGTTGAGCATCATCTCCGTTGCATTGGCCACCACCCCCAAAAAGGTTCCCACCCCCATAATTATAAGCAAAACGGCAAGGATCTTGCCAGTTTGCGTGGCGGGGTGGATGTCTCCATACCCCACCGTGGCGATGGTAACGACGGTGAAATAGAAGGCATCTGCCAGGGACAGATCTTCGCTAAACATGAAGCCGAGAATCCCTAGCAACATGATCACCAAGAGAATTACCAAAAAAATCCTCAAGCGAAATTTAACCGCATCCATTTCCTCACCTGCTCACATCCAGGTTACATTTCTCTTCCTATGGAAAAACCTTTTCCCAGATATTCTCCTCGTGCATGGGAGGCCCGGTTCTCCAACACAGAGAGGATGGGGTTGACTGTATCCACCGCCGGGAGCAGCAAATCCCTCCCCAGGCAGCGGTCATCACCTTCGGTTTTCCAGCCTGGTCATGCGTTCTCACCATGAAGACCTCCCGTCGGACAAGCCGTGGTTTTTGCTTCTATGGACTGCTTCGTGAGAGACCTCCTGTTTCGTTGCATGCTATCCGTACAAGCTCGATTCCCCATCTTCCCTGATTGTTTCACTTCGGTAAGGCGAAAAACCTTTCATGAAAACATAGAAGATACCGATAAAGAAGAAGTTTATCAAAGCTGTTATGAGAAACCCGTTCCCAAAGCCTATACCGTCAATGATCGGTCCCATGAGAGCAGAACTCAGCATCATCCCAAAATAGATACAGGTATTGTAGCCCCCCATGGCAAGTCCCCGCGATTCTGAATCCACCACTTCGGCAATGAGTGCCCCCACAGAAGTAAAGGCCAAGCCCATGCTTATTCCCAGTGTGATTGCAGATAGCATGAACTGAACCACAGTTGAAGAGAGTGCAAAACCAACCATGGACCCGGTAAACCCAAGTAGCCCTATGACAACGAGGTTTCCACGCTTGGCAACCCTGTCACTCAGATGGCCGAATGGAATACGGGAGAGCGCGTTGCAAAGACCTTGAACTCCGAAGACAAGTCCGATATCCCCCACATGGAGGCCCTGATTTTGGGCGTGTAGGGGAAGAAACGTTATAAACATTCCGAGTCCAAAACAACCACCCACGGTCACGAGCCAGCAACCCAAAAGAGGGCGATTGTGCAAAAGCTCTCTTGCAATGGCAGATTCTTTTTTCTTTTTGGCTACACCGTTGAGCACAAGACGGGCCCGGGGCAAGAAAAAAATCACCAGCCAGAAGGTGAAAAAAATGAGTATCCCCGAGATCAGAAAAACTTGGAGAAAGCCCAGCTCTTCGGCCACAAAACCTCCCAACGCAGGTCCCAAGCTCATAGCCGTGTACAGGGCAGTTGTGTACCATCCATATGAGCGCCCAAGGTGGGTGGGAGGAGAAATATCAGCTACCAAGGACATCATGGTCGGACCAAACGCAGCCAAGCCAATGCCAAAAAACAGGTAGATCCACACCATTTGCCAGGGGGTTTTGCTGAAATAGAGCAAGAATGATGTGGCCGATAAGATAAGCACGCCGAAGCAAGCGAGCCGTTTACGCCCTAAACGGTCCGAGAGTATACCCAATGGCAGAGACAAGAGCCCCGCCATGAGTAAGAAAGCGGAATTAATGATTCC
>CAYFXH010000058.1:0-1208 GCA_964346905.1 uncultured Desulfobacteraceae bacterium
TCTAAAATCTGCAATCTACAATCTACAATCTAAAATCTGCAATCTAAAATCTAAAATCTGCAATCCCAAATCCCCAATCCAAAATCTACCCTCTGCCCGCTGCAATCTGCCTGCTGAACTCGGGCGTCCAGTTCATATCCAACCAGGTCACCTCCCTGGCATTCTTGAAGTAAGCGCCATGGGCGCAAGGCCGGCAGAGGGAAGCGCCGTTATCCACTACCTCGCGGTGGTCGCGCACCACCTGACCGCAACGGCTGCAAGGAACTTTGCGCCGGGTGGGCCCAGGCAGATCATACTCGCTGAGTGGAACCTCAACTTGTTGTACCTTGAAAAGGACACTGTCCGGCATCTTCTTGTAGGCTTCCAGCTGCTGCTGGGGTTTCCCTGAAATCTCCGGGGCATAGAAAGGTGCGAGGTCACGGGCTTCCTCAGTGGAAAGGACGCGAAAGGCTTTGTCGGTGTCCAGGTTGATAAAGGTGGCGGCCATGATGCCATAGTCCACAAACTTCAGTGACCGCCTTCCCAGCTTGGCCCCGGTGACGTGGGCAACCGCATCGCCGGTGCATCTGTCCATTTCCACGAAGACGATGAGCTTTTTTATTTGCTGGTGGCTGCTGGGATCATCCAGGCCGATGAGGCGACAGCCCAACATGGCCATGCGCACGCCAACCACTTGCCCAGGGCAGAGATGGCCATGGGCCTCGGCAGAGGATGCAGGCAGTTCGTGCAAGGACTTCATGAAATTTGCCGCCTGAACCGGCAAAGCTGGCTGCCAGTTATTGCGATGGTATGGCGAATCTAACGCTTATGTTAAAGTTAACATAAGCTAGGTTACAAAAAAAGAGAGGCGGTTATCCTCTCAGGGACAGAAATTCAGGGTTCATGTACTATACTGGATTCTACCTTCAACCTACCCTCAGAGATTGCTGTTCGCTTCTCTTCGCAGCAGTCCGGGCACCGGTAGAGGTCCTTACCCACCAGAGGAAAGGTCCATTGGTCCTTTAGTTTTTCAACGAGCATTATCTTTCCTCCTCGAGAAGAGGCTTCAACAAGCTGGCAAAGAAAAAAGTCCAAAACACGATAGCGCTTCTGTAAAACTCTTTCAGCTCAAGCCCTTTTCGTTTAAAGGCAGAAACTTTTCCCCAAGGGTATAAGCCAGAAAAAAGCAACCGAGAATACAGGCGATGAGCCAGATCTAAATCATATTT
>CAYFXH010000058.1:1218-25347 GCA_964346905.1 uncultured Desulfobacteraceae bacterium
CATTGTCGGCAGATAAGAGAACAGGCCTGGGTTTAGAACCGGGTACACCTGAGCAGCGACGATGAAGTCATATCTCATTACAAAAACGCCTACTAAAACCATAACTGAGGCGACCAGCACGCCGGTTATATTCTTTCGTCTGACCGCATAGAGCAAGACAAATATGGGCAAGACGGTGCCCATGGCTATTTCGAACAGCCAAAAGGCCTTACTGAAAGGCCCATTCAAGAACAACATGATCACCTTGGCTTTGTCCGGCACAAAAAGTCCGGTCCCAATCTTGTAAGTGGTGAAGAGAAAACCGACGGCCAAGAGCAGAGCCAGCATCTGGGCCATTTCGAAGATGAGAGCCTTGTATTCATCTGAGATTTCTTCTCGTTTGATCTTGTAGGTGGCGATAGCCGAGGCCAGCAGCCAGGCGAAACCGCAAAAGGCGGCGGAGAGGAGAAAATATACCGGGTAATAGGCCCCGTACCAGAAGGCTCTCGCTTCGGTATGGCCGAAGACAGCGCCGAGGGTGTTGTGGGCCGAAAGTCCTGAGATAAGGGCCAGGGCCCCTACGAGCTGGTGCAGCCTGTGGTCTTTCAAGACGGGGCCGATTGGTGAGTCATCCAGTTTTATGACGGCTAGAAGACCGTAGATCTTGGCCTTTAAGCCTTCTGACTCATCGGCCGTTTTCTTTAGGTCGTCCCGGAGTAGCAGCCAACACTCCACCCCGATGAAAGCGATATAAAGGCTATAGAGGGTGCCCATCCACCAGATGGCCGATCGGGCGTTGGGCGTCAGCGCGTTCCAGACCATGGCCCTCTCGGGATGTCCCAGGTGGAGGCCGATGGAGGACATCCCGAAGATGATGGTAAGAAGGGCCAAAAACACGCCTCGTTTCCCAATGAGTTCGTAGCGTTTCATGCCAAAGACGTGACCCAGAGACGAGACGATGCACAGGCCGGTGCTGGAGACCACCAAGAAAACGTAATTTGACACCAGGGTCACCCAGATCACGTGGATGGAGAATTCAAATATCTCCATATTGTAAATAAAGGACATCAACAGGGAATACGCAGCCAGTCCAATTAGGGCGACCAGAATGCTTACCCAGACGTAAAAGGCCGGTGAGCGCTCCATGTCCGTTAAGATGAGATCCAGATGTTTCCTATGCTGGTTCATCATGATCCCTGTCGTCTTTGTCTCGTGTCAGAACAGCGTAAAGGTACATCAATCCGGCCAGGCCCGAGGCGCCAGTGAAACCGGCGGCGGTTATCCTGATCTTGTCCATGTTCTGATTGACCACCTTGTGGGGAGCTACCACGAGGCCCAAATCCTGCGGAGTGGTAGGCAGGATGGTCAGCAGGCTCGTTCCGCCCGCCTCCGTGAGTCCCATTATGTACGTTGAGCCTCCCCTGTGCTGGCGTCGCCGCTTTGCCTCCAGCACTACCGCCTCCTTCAAATCAAAGTGGAGCGCCCCCACAGGACAGGCGGCCACACAGGCTGGTTTCATGTAGTTAAGCAGCGGGACTCTGTCATAGCAGAGGGTGCATTTTCTGGTGAACCTCTTGTCAAAATCAAAGCGAGGTACCTTGTACGGGCAGGATTGATAGCAATAGCGGCAACCTATGCACCTGTTCTCGTTGATGACCACCGGCCCGTCTCGCAGTTTGGTAATGGCACTTACCGGACAGGCACCAACGCAGGCCGGTTGTTGGCAGTGCTGGCAAGCCCAGTGGAGATAGGTCTTCCTGTTGCGGTTTTTGGAGTCGATGAGCAAGTTGACCACCACCCAGTTGTTGCCTGTGAGATCAGTATCCCGGTCGGTGATTAGTTCATCTCGCTCTACCTTTAGCCCATTCCAGCGCTTGCAAGCAGACATGCAGCGTTTACAGCCGATGCATCTACCCGTATCAACCAGTTTTCCGTAGCGCAGTTGACGTGCGTTAGCAACGGTAACAGATCCCAACACCCCTGAAATCGAAGCGGTGGCCAAAAGCTTGAGGGCGCGTCTCCTACTTATGCTCGTTGCGGTGTTTTGCATGGGACGTTATATTCTCAAGACCTCCCGCTTACCGAGTTGCCGCTACTGTCTCCCCCGGCCTCTGATGGACGGTAAGGGGCCTGGGCATGTCATTCTGTTTGGCCGCTTCCAGAAACCCGGCCAGAGCTTCAGTGGGAGTGTCCTTGTGATGATGGCAAGCGTTGCAGGCATTCGGTTGTTTATCAAGGCTGCCGGCATCCAAGGTGGCCTGGGGATACATGAACCTGAAGGTGTGGCTGTGCGCGTCACCGGCCTCGCCAATGTTCGTCACCTTGGGCATGTGGCAGCGGATGCAGCTGCCAAAGGTGTGAATCCGGTGGGCAGAGCGATACTGTGGTGTGGTGTGGCAACTCTTGCACAGCTGGTCTTCAAACAACCTGGTCTTTGAACGGATAACCACCAGCGGGTTGGGCACCTCTCCAACGGCTTGCAGAGCGGACTTACTTCTGTGGACATCATGACAGGTTACGCAGGTCACACCCACCTTGGCGTGTTCGCTCTGCTTCCAGTCGAGATATTGCTGGTTGCTGTATTTGGATTCCCCGGATGGCCAAAACCGTTCGGAGTGATTGCCGGGACTGACTTCGTCGAAGTATAGCCTTATGTTGCCCTCTCCCTTGTGGATCTGGTATTGGAGCGGATAACCGTACTTCCCCGTCTTGTCGCGGCCCCCGGTGTGACAGGAGCCGCATATCTGTGCGGCCAGGGCAGGGGTTAGCCGGGATGCCTGGATGATCGTGGGAATCTCATACCCGGGGACTGCCTCAACGTGGTTGCTGCCAGGCCCATGACAGGCCTCACAGGCAATTCCCATCTCGACGAAGGTCTTCTTCTCCGGATCCACTCCGGTGGCGTGGCAGCCGGCGCACTCTATAAACCAGTCTCTCTTGCTCGGCTGATCAGGGAAATAGGGCTTCCACACCCCATCGAAGACGTTGTACTGGGCCGGGAGGACGATGAGATCCTGCCCCTCTATCTTCAGATACTGCTGCTTCCATTGGCTGCCCAGGGTGTAATCGACATCTTCCCTCTTGAACGTTCTCACCTCGCTGGGTGACTCAAAATCACCGATATTCGCCAAGGGTTCAAGCTTGGTATCCCGCATCATCCGGGAATGAAGGGAAGTCTTCCATTCCAGATAGGTCCTTTCGTGGCAAGTCTTACACGTGTCCGAGCCAACAAAGGTGGCCCCGGTTCTGTCCTTATATTTGCCCTCGAGCTTGGTCACCTTGAATTGTAATTCAGTTTTTCTCAGCGCAAGTGTTGTGACAATGACAATCAGCAAAGAAACGGCAAAAATGACAGCAATGATTAAAGGTACCTTCGGAATATTCTTAAGACTCTCTATCTTCGGTATCTTCATCCTCAATACTCCCTGGCCCTACTAGGCCGACGCAATCTTGCTGATTTTGGTATGCCGATCCGGTCCTCTGAGCCTGGTGTGAACCGGAAGATGATGCTCGCAAAGATTGCGTATGCATTGCTGAGATGCATTTGATCTCACTGAGCCTTACAAAAACAAACTCGCCGACGTACAGCTAGTGCAGCTGTATGTAGCGGCCGAAGTAAATGCCGTTTATGAGCATATAGAGGCCGAAACCCAGGGCGGTGTATCCGAAGATAAAATAAAGGACCCTGAACCAACGAGCCGGGGGTTCCGCCATTGCAGGGTTCAGTTTTCCCTCCTTCTTTAAACGCTCTACCCATGCCGGTTTTTCTTCCAACGCTTCTTCTAGGTGGACAGTGCCCGAGAACATGGCCTCATTCATGGGAAAACTGAGGGGTCGAAAATGGCCGATAAAAAAGTGAACGATGAAGATATACGAAACAGCCAAGATTGCTTCGGCCCTGTGAAGGAGGGCGGCGATATTCAAGCTCCACCCGGGCAACAGTTTGGTTGTGAGCAGGGGGAATCTTAGCATTATGCCGGTAACCGCCAAGAGCGGCAAACCCCAGAATACTGCCCAGTAATCGAATTTTTCCCAGTAGGCCCAACGGTCCAACTTGGGATGGGAGTCCAAACCAAAGGTCCATCGAATCCGCTGAAGAAGATGTTTTGCATCCTGGGGGCCCAAAACCAGAGAGTCCGGTCCCAAAATGCTGTTTACCAGGTTCCGCCGATCAATCCTCTTCAGCAAGTAAACAACGTGCACAGTAAAGCCAGCTATCATTAAGATGCCCACCCAGAAATGGATCACAATGGCAATTTCATACCCGCCGAAAATACTGCTGAGAGTCCTGCCAAAGCTCGTGGTGATAAACAAGCGACCGAAGCCGGTCCCCGCCTGAATGAGGAAGGTTACCATGAGAAAGAGGTGAAACAGCCGTTGATTTCTATCAAATCGTTTAATCTGCATGGTCACCCTCATTTTCCATATTTCCCTTATCTCCCTCCCTCTTAGCCCTGCTGCGTAACTCGTTCAGTTTTGAACGATAGATTGGCACTCTGTCATCGATGAATCTCCTAGATTTGGACATCATTTCCCCAAATACCTCTTTCGGGTTAACCAACTCCCGCAAACCCACCATAAAACTATGGGGAACAAAGAAGGCCAGTGTCCCGACAAAGAGCAACAACATCCCCCAGTAGGCATAAAACAGGACGGGAAAGGTTTTTCTGGTTTCGAGTGCTCCCGCCGGGGGTTCATGCACCTGAAAGCCGGCAAAATTGATATTGGCTCCTTCGTGGCACTTGGCGCAGATATAGGTGTGCCGCCTAATGGGGTTCATCGGAGAGAAGTAGTGGTTAATGGCGGCGATGGGCTCTGGCCCGTGACACTGGCGGCAAGTGATATTGGCCCGGGTGGAGTGGATGTTCAGGGCCTCTCGAGGATGGCACTCGATACAGGTACTCCGATAGTAGAACTTGAGCCCTTGATGAGAATCTGGCAAGCGGGCGCGAATACGCACCGTAGCCGATGAAGAACCAAATGGGAAGAGGCCTCGCCTGGTCGGGGGGACCGGCAGTATAGCACGGTGGCGGCGGGGACTGACTTCGTACCCCTCATAGTACCCGGTGGCCACCCGTTCGCGATATCGATAGATTGGCGAGGTGACCTCTTCCTGGGGATAAGCCGGCTCAGATTGGATGAACAGGATCAAGCCCAGACCTGTGAGTAACCCGACTGCACCCACAATATATGCCAAACGAACCCTCATAATATCCTCTCTTGTGATTACTCGCCCGTCCCTTTTGTCGGCAGCTCCGGTCGGCGGTGTACCGAAATCGGCAGGGGAATGTCCCTCTGTATGGATGCTTCCAAAAAGCCCACCAGTTGCTCCAGTTGCGTATCCTTATGATGATGACAGGTGCTGCAGGAATTGGGGAGTTTATCGACACCGCCTGCTTCCAAGCTGGCCTTGGGCGACATGGTCTTGAAGGTGTGGCGAAGCATGTATTCCCCGGGTTCTGTGCTCAGAGGAATCCTGGGCATGTGACAGCCAATACAGTTGGAAAATGAGTGGATCGAATGGGCATATCTGTTAGTGTTTCCGGTGTGGCAGGCGAGACACTGTCCGGACCCGGCCCCGACGGTCTGGAATTGAGTCGGAGGTAAACCCAATTGATGAACATAGTGGCACGAGGTGCACGAGACGCCTTTGGTGGCGTGTATTGACCGTTGCCAGTCGTTGTATTGTTGATGATGGCGGTCAATGGACGTGTCAGCATAGAACTCTACGTGGTCTCCATCATAGGGATCTTCCTTTACATACGGCCCCAAAGACCGGCCGGGCAGGAAGCCCACCGGCCAATTGACGCCTTCCTGTTTGGCCGACCCGCCGCCGCCGTGGCAGGAACCGCAGATCTGGGTTCTAATGCCCGCTGAGAGTTTGGAAGGGTTGATGATGGTCAGTCGTTTGTCAAAAATGGCCTCCTTGGGGAGGACGACGTGGTGGGAGGCGGGGCCGTGGCAGGACTCGCAGCCGACGCCCGTTTCGGTGAAGGTGCCTTTCTCCAGATCGACGCCCGTTGCATGACAGCCGCCGCATTTCTCGATCCAGGGGCGTTTGTCCCAGTCATCCTCGTGGTGATTATGCCATTTGTGATCCCAGGTGTTGTACTCGACGGGAGCGATATAGAGGTTCCCGTTCTTTTGAACCAGTAATCGCTGCCTCCACTGGATGCCCTGGGTGTATTTTATCTCGTCGACCTTGGGAATATATATCTGGTCAAGCGGAATCTTTAACTCTTTTTCCTGCTTTTTCAGATCAGCCCGGATGACCTCAGGATCGATACTCGTAATCAGGGCGTCCCGATTCACGCTCACGTCCTGAAGCGTACGGCTGTGGAGGGTCGTCTGCCAGGAGTCATAGTGCTCCAGGTGGCTGACCTTGCACTGCTCGGAGCCGACGTAGGTTTTCGGTTTGGCCAGTAAGTCCTTGGCCTTTTCGGGGCCGCGGCCGCAGCCAGCCAGCCAGGCAATCAACACAGTCGCCAAAGCAAGTTTGGTCCATCCATTCATTTTCATTTTTTTTCTGGTCTCCCGTGAGATCAAAGGTTTTGCAAACGGCTTCATCGCCCGCCTCTTCATGAGAACTCTCACCCCAACATATCTCCATATCTGTCTATTTCTTGCTTCTCAAATTCTATGAATCTCTTGGTCAGTCCGGCCAGTTCCCGATAGAAAGAACGCTCTGCCGCCCCAATGACCTTGTCGCAGAAGGCCGGCACCCAGCGACCGAGGTGCTCATTAAGGAAGCGTTGCTCCACGCCGAGTAAACGGAGCGCCCCGGCCTCATCCTCATCCTTCCAGGCTTGTTCTTCCCGCAACGTGAGTTCTCGCATAAACTCAAGCTCCACGCTGATGTGATCGGGCATGCCGTTGTACTCGGGCTCGTAGCTCAACCCGGTGGCCTCGATGAAGCTCTTAACCTCCGCTGTGGAAGGGCCCCAGAGTGCTCCGCCTTGACCGTCTTCCCGCGGCCGGTGGACCGATTCATGGGGCGAAATGTGGCTGCCGGGGCCGAGGAACAGCCGAGTGTACTCCACGGCAAGATCCTCGGCCAGCTCCTGCTCTGATTGTTCAAGAAAATCATCCTCCAGCTGCACGCCGAGTTCGGCCAGCACCTCGAGGAATTGCTTGTCCTTTAATTGCTGGAGGAAGTCCGGGGTGGGTTCCGCCCTGTATACGGCCGTCAAAAGGTCATAGATCTGGCCCCTGTGCCTTGCGACCGCCGCCCTTTGCATGTTATCCGTCTGGCCCACCCCGGAATCCTATCCTGTTTTCGGTTGTTACGCTCTGGTCACCTTGACCACCGTGTCCATCCAACATTGCTGACCATTAATCGGGTCAGGCTTGTTTGGGATGATCCAGTTTGGATGTACCCCGTGGCTGGTCCACCACATGAGCTTTTCATCCGGATCGCTTCCGGAGGCTAAGGGAGCTCTCTTGCCGGAGGCGAAGCGGCCGTACTCCCAGTGGCCAACGTGATGCGAGACGGCCACCACTCCCGGCACCACACCCTCGGTGACGTTGGCGGTGGTGGTTATCTCACCAGCCTTTGATTTGATTTTTATCCGGGAGCCATCCTTGATGCCAAGGGGCCTGGCTGTCACCGGGTTAATCTTGGCCGGATTGTCATGGTAGATTTCAGACAGCCATTTGCAGTTGGCCGAGCGGGAGTGAATCTGGACCGGGACCTTGTAGGTGGTGAGAATCAGGTCACCCGGCCCCATGTTCTCATGCTCGGGAATGGGCACGTAGGTGGGCAGAGCGGGGTACTTCTTCATTTCCAGCAGCTCGGAGTATACCTCGAAGTAGCCGGATTTGTTGAGCTTATCCGGTTTGAACCCCTTATAAGCCTTGCCGCCTATGTCCTGGCCCACGTAGCCTTTGTAGGCGTTCTTGGTCTTGGTGTATCCTTTCTTCTTGGCCTCGGCCTCATCTTTGGCCGAAGATTTGTGCCAGTTCCAGTAGACGCCGGTGGCCTCATCGAAGATAACCCCATCTTTCTTGAGATCTTCTGCCTTGACCGGTTTTTTGTAGGTGTAGTACTTGGGCTTGGCCTTGGGGTCATGCCAGACGCCGTGCTTTTTCATGTACTCGAAACCGCCGGCCTCCTTGACCCCCGGGGTCTTCTCGCAGGACATCTTGACGAACTCCTCGGCGGAGTTGAAGCCCAACGGGAATCCCATCCTGTTGGCCATGTCACAGACCACATCCTTGAAATCGCGGCTTTCGCCCAGGGGTTTCACAAAGGGCTGCCGGATGGCATACTCGGGAATCTGGGCCGGTGAGACCATGTCCTCCCAATCCCACCACTCCAGATAGGAGGGGTTGGGCAGGATGATGTCAGCCAGGGCCGCCGATTCGTCATAGTAGGCGTTGATACAGACATTGTAGGGAATCAAACTTTCATCCTTGAGAATGTCGATGTTCTCCTGGACGTCACCGTTGGCGTAGACCGGGGTGTAGCAATACCACATGTACACTTCCGGTCTTCCCTGGCTGCCGTCCTTGATCATCTTCAGCACCTGGTGACTGGCCCCGTGGGTCGGATAGGCGATGGTGCCTGGGAAGCCCTTGGCGATTTTGAGCGCTTTACCCTTGGGCTTTTTCTTGGGTCCCTTGGGGGCGCTCCACTTGGCTCCCACAGCCAGGCAGCGGCCGCCGGGGTTGTCGATGTTGCCGGTGATGGCCGCCAGCATCTGGATGGCGCGCTCGGTGTCGTTGCCGTTGTAGTGGGCCACGGCGCCCCGGTAGCTGACAGCGCAGGCGGGTTTGGTCTTGGCGAACTTGCGGGCCAGCGTCTTGATCGTTGTGGCCGGCACCCCACTGATTTTTTCGGCCCATTCGGGGGTGTACTTGGCGAAATGTCCCTTCAGAGTGGCCACTTTTTTATCAGTGCTGGCGTTGCGGTCTTTGGTTGCTTTCATGAATGTGAAGAACTCTTTATCGTAGAGCCCCTCTTGCATGACCACATTGCACATGGCCATGGCAACCGCGCCGTCGGTACCGGATTTTATGGGCACCCACTCGGTGGAGCTGGCCGCAGTGTTGGAGAGCCTGACGTCGAAGGTGTACATCTCAACTCCCCGGTCGACCATGGCATCCACACATCTTTGGGAGGTGGGAATGTGGTTGGTGTGACACTCCAGAAAACCGCTACCGAAGTTGAGTATAAAGTTGGTGTTGTCGAAGTCCCAGTTGTCGTAGTGCTTACCCCAGGTGAGCTCCTGGGCGGTCCACTTGCCTCCCTCACAGATGGCGGTGTGGTTGCCTACGGTCTTGGTACCATAGTTGTCGAGGAACATCTTGATGATCTTGCTGGATGAGGCCTTCATCCGGCCGTAGTGGAACATGAACTTTTCCGGGTGACCGTCGTCACGCAGTTTTTTCAAGCGGGTCGTCACCTCGTCCAGCGCTTCGTCCCAGCTGATCCGCTTCCATTTGCCGGAGCCGCGCTTACCCACACGCTTCATGGGATAGAGAACTCTATCCGGGTCGTAGAGCTGGTTGATGCCAGCAGCACCTTTGGAGCAGATCTTCCCTCTCCCTCGGATGGAATCAGGGTGTCCTTCAAGTTTAACCAGCCTGCCGTTCTCGACAAAACCGATCATGGCATCTCTGGTCACGCAATTCCAACAGGCCGAGGGGATCATCGTTCTCTCGGCGCCGGTCTCAGGCGAGAAGTCCTTCCCCCCTGCTGCCAAATCCACCTTTCCGGCCAAGGCATCTGAACCACCAACCTTACTCGTGGCCAGAACCGCGGCGGATGCGGCGCCGAGCTTAAATAAATCCCGACGAGTTATATCTCGTGACATTTTCGCTTCCTCCTTATGTAATTAGATCCAGCCAGGCCTCTTCTTTCTCGAACTTCTTCTTGGCAGTAGCCATTTTCATAAGCGCACCTTTGGGGTCGATGTAGAAGAGCATGGGGACCGTGTTTTCGGCCGGGAGCAAGGTTGTGTTGTTGCGGTTGTCCACCAGCTTGAACTCCTTGGCCAGCTTGGCTACCTCGCTGTCAGGATCGTTCAGATCGCCAAAGATCCTTGCCCCGGGAGGGCAGATGTTAACGCAGGCGGGAGTGACGCCATTGTCAACCCGATGCTGGCAGAAGGTGCACTTGGTAATAGCGTTTTTGGTGCGATCTTTACCTGAGAGGAGCAGCTTATCCCAGTTGCGGGCACCATAGGGGCAGGCGTTGATACACTTGCCGCAGCCGACGCACAGTTCGTTGTCAAAAAGGACCATCCCGTCGGGACGCTTATAGGTTGCGCCGCCGCGGTAACGGATCTTTTTGCCCTCGGCAGTGTTGAACTGTCGCCGGTCCTTGGGGTACTCGGGGCAATCCTTTATACAAGGTGGAATCCCATCCTTTTCGCTACCTTCGCAGTGGTTACACAGCCGCGGCAAAAAGTGTTTCTCGGCCTTGGGGAATGTCCCGGTAACCTCCTCGTAGACCGCGGCGCGGAAGGCACCCAAAGGGGTGTTCATTTCCGCCTTGCAGGCGACGGTACACGACCGGCAGCCGGTACACCGCCGCAAATCAACGATAAAGGCCCAACGCGGCGCTTTGCCCTTGGCCGCAGTTGCCTTGCTGATGGGCGCAAGGCCTGCCGCCGCGCCCAGCGCCAGCGCACCCGCCCCCTTGATCACTTGACGTCTTGAGAGGGCATTTTGCTCACTCATAACTGCCTCCTTTTACTGTTTTTCATTCGAATTAGAGCACTCACCATCTACTTTCTGCGCTATCCCTCCTTTCAAGTCACAGTAGTTTTTACCTGGTTTTTGTTTTATTCCTGGATGAAATCCATCATGTCTTCGAAGCTGGTTAAGGCTGCATCCAAAAGCATAATGGCGTACTTCTTGTTGTGAACCCCGTTACCGAACTGGACCATGGTTAAATGCTCCCTTCCTTCGGCAAACATCTTTTTCGCCTCCGCTAACTTCTCCTTGCTCAGCTTTGGCTTGGCTTTGGCCAAAGCCTGTTTTGCTTCTTGTTCTACCTCCCTGGTGTATTTGACCTCCTTCTCTAACTCGGTCTTCCAGTCCTTGAGAAGGGTTGTGCGGCCCTGGTGGCAGCTGATGCAAATTTTATCCGAGGCCTTCAGCACCCGCTGGCCTTTTTTGGAAATTGCCTGCTCCCGATGACAGGCCAGACAGCTGGCTCTGGCGGTCTCATGCGGGCTGGGTGCTTCGAGGACCTCTTTGAGCCTGAGGCCGGCGGCGAGAAAAATCTGTTTGCGGTGAGGTTCAGGGTGACAGACCAGGCAGCTGTCGCGCACATACTTCTCTCCAGCAGCAAGCTGTTCGCTCATGGTGGTAGTTTTGCCTTCAGCCTTCTTTGAGTCGGCGATAACGTGCTTTATCACCTCGTGGCATTCGAAGCACCGGGCAGTTTTGACGGTCACGTGCTTCTGGTGCATGAGCTTCTGGTTGCCGGCTTCCTTGAGCTGTTTTGCCTGGTCGTGGCAGGCCAGACAGTTCTCCTTTTTGGTACGGCCTGCGCCCAAAACCAGGGCGGTTTTCAATTGACCTTTCTCGATGTAGGCCTGGTAACTAGCCCCACCCGAAGCCTGGATGACTTCCATGTGGCAGCTGCTACAAGCAACCTTGGCCTTTTTGAGCATCTCGTGGGTAATAGGTTCTTCACCAGAGGTCTGGATCGGCTTCTTGGGGAGTGCGTGGCAAAGCTCGCACTTGCCGCGGCCTTGATTGAATTTGACATTGGTAAAATGGCAGAGATGGCAGGATTCCCTGCTCACCTCGAATTTCTTTTTGTTAGTCTCGTGCTGGTGGCAGTTGGTGCAGTTGATCTTCTGGCCTTCGATCTGGTTTTTCTTCTCGAAGTGAGGTTCGTGGGTGAAATACACCTTCTCGGTGAACTTGATCTTCTTGGTCTTGAACTTGTCATCAGGCTTGCCGTGACAGTTGGCGGTCATGCAGCTGGCGTCGACGACTCTGGGCCTGGTCTGGACCGAGTGGCCGCCGATGGGGATGTAGGCGAAACGCTCGGGGGGTTTTGCCGGGATATGTTTCGTCTTTGTTTTGCCGCCTCTAGCTGGCTGTGGGCTCGTAGTCTCGGCTTCCGGGGGCGGGTAGTGGCACTCGACGCAACCGACGTCTTTATGTTTGCCCTTTTTCCAGAGATCGTAGCCTTTCTGCACGATGCTCGGGTAGGTCAGAATGTGGCAGTAGCCGCAGAAGAATTGTGGCTGAGGAACATCCGGCTGGGGAAGTTCGGTCTGGAGCTGCAGTTTCTCTTGGGCCCATAAAGTCGTTCCAAGCAAAACGAGGCTCGCCACTGCAACCACCACAATAACCCAGGGGATTTTTTTCTCACTGCTCATACTCAACTCCCACGTTTTTCAAAGGGCAAGAAACTCTTCCCTGAAATAATAGGTTTTTAAAACAGCACCCAAAAAACCGTCGATGATCAGCGGAAAGTTTGTCCGCCAGCGAATCTTGCAAGTACTCCGTTCTTGAAGCCGGCTGCTTCAAGGGCTTAAGCCTCTAGATGTCAGACAAGCTCTTGACCCAAAAAACCAGCTCCTCCTCGTCTACCGGTTTGCCGAGGCAGGCGTAGATATCGCTGCTCATGGCTTCTTCCAGCTCCGGGTGGTATGAACGACTGGAGAGGGCGATGATACATATCCCCGGGTTTTTGCTCCTGAGTCCCCGAAAAAAACGATTATCTACAGGTACACCGTCCAGATCCACGATTATTATCTGACGATCGTCTAGCCGAATGTTCATTTCCAGATTTGTCAGTGAATACAGTGGGATGGTTTGATACTCCTGTCGTTCCAGGACGGCGCACAAACTTTTGCATGTCTCTCTATCGGCATCGACAACGACAATGGGCTCCTGCATCCGGATACCCCGAGCTGATCTTTGATCAGGAAAAAACTTCATTAGCGGCTGGGCTCACCGTTCCGTTTCCCTGGAGCAAGTCCTATGCCAAGCTGAAAGATTCACTGATAGTCGCTGGAGCTGATGGATAAATAGAAGTGAGATGTGTAGCGGTTAAGTATTTGAAATAAAATTAAAAAGTTTTTAGGGCCAGCCATTCAGTTTGTCCCGAATTTAAGCGGAATCGCAGTCGTTTGGAGTGGGAAATGGGGGGATTGGATAATGCTGGATTGCTTGAATCGAGGACGCTCATTCTCGCATTCCGGCATTTTTATAGACAGGTCAGCATATTAGCGTTGTCCGAAATCCGGACAGTGGTATGGTCATGGTTCCAAGAATCAAGAAAGCAGTAATGCGATTCAAATCAAACAGCAAGGGGAGTCTTGGACTAGGCTGAGTGCGAAGAAAAAGCAAATAAGCGGAACAATTGCCACCCGGTTTCATACACCGCACGGGAGATGAGAATTTGGTTGACGGTGCCTGAAGCAGGAGCTATATTGCTATTTAAAAATATACTTTGGTTCGATGATGGAGCAACTCAGTAAGGTCATGAAAGCCATGCTCGATTCCAAGAAAGTGACAGGTGTCAAGATGATTCAGCACCGGGGAAGGGTAGTCATTTTTTGCGATATAAATCGTTAGAACACAGTCTATAAATCTGTAAATAACAATTAGCGACCTCTGTCGGGAGCAAACTATCCTGCCAACAACCATAACTGCTCAAGGTTCCTACTCTGCTTGAGTCCTGTGATGCATTTTCATCATCGAAACGCTCCCTTATCTTTAATGCAGACCTGGGAGGCCACCAGTATTTCGGGAAACCACCGGCATTAACTCTGAGAATTAACGGCAGGCTTCTCACCCTCTACCCTCAGGAGAATCGGTATCAACCCCCTGAAGATGAGAGAGAAGTTCTTCCGAGCAGCAAGCGGATGACAATGGGTGGTGGGAGCTGGAATCTTGTAAAAAGCCTTAGCCAGGCCCAAATCCGTCTGTATCGGGCCTTCTCTAATGCGTAGTGGGCTTGGTGATTTGGTATTTCTTGAGCTTATCATAGAGGGTGCTGCGGCTAATCCCCAAGAGCTCGGCTGCCTGCTTCTTGTTCCAGCCACACTCTTCCAACACTTCTTTCAGCAGCTTTCGCTCATGCTCTACCAGGGTTGGTGTTTGCCAGACCGGGGTGGCAGCGGGGGTGGTTCCATGGAGTGCCGCAGGCAGGTCAGAGGGTTCGATCCGAGTCCCTTTGGCCAAAACTGTGGCGTGTTCAATCGTGTTTTCCAGTTCACGGACATTGCCCGGCCAAGGGTAATCCAGGAGCAACCGGAGGACCTCAGGGCTGAAGCCCTCAATTTTTTTGCCTTGTTCTGCGGTAAAAAGACGGAGAAAATGGCGAGCAAGCAGGGGTATGTCATTACGCCTTTCACTGAGTAACGACAAATGGATGGGAATCACATTGAGACGATAAAAGAGATCCTCCCGGAAACGACCCTCCTTTACCTCCTGAAGCAGGTCCTTGTTAGTGGCTGCAATGATCCGCACATCCACACTGATGGTTTTTTCCCCTCCCACCCGCTCAAATTTCTGGGTCTGGAGCACCCGAAGTAGCTTGATCTGGGCTGAGGGCGCTATTTCTCCAATCTCATCCAGAAATACAGTACCACCATGGGCCTGCTCGAAGCGCCCGGACTTTTGGCGGATGGCTCCGGTGAAGGCTCCCTTCTCGTGACCGAACAGTTCGCTTTCCAAGAGGGTGGCCGGGTAGGCAGAACAATTTATGACCACAAAGGGCTTATTCTTGCGCCAACTCTGCCGGTGAATGGCGCTTGCCACCAATTCTTTGCCGGTACCGCTCTCTCCCGTTATAAGTACGGTGGCATCGGTGGGGGCGATGTCGTCAATCAGCTTGTAGATCAACTGCATCTTAGGATCTTTGCCGATGATGCCACAATATTCTGCCGAAGTTCCTACGCGACTCTGAAGCTGACGTATTTCTTCTTCCTGCAGAACGGCACGTTTGATGACCCCGGCAGCCTGGCCCAACATCAGGCCAACCACATCTATTTCTTTGGCGTTGCACTGGCAGTTTCCAGGACAGCAGATGACCAACCCGCCAAGAAGTTGTTTTTCGAGATGTAGGGGAATGATTGCCTGGCGCATTGAGTTCTTGAAACCATAGGGAACCAGGGGAGGTCTCAAAGGTCCTTTCTTGGCGAAAGTGACTTTCGTAAACCCTTCCAAAAGAGCAGCGGCATCTTTGATTACCTCAGGTTCCTTCACAGCCTTGATTTCATGTGCCGATGAGACAAAGAGGAGGTCTCGGTTTCCACTGAACATCAGCAGCACCATATGGTCGCATTTGAGGATTTCTTGGAATGTCTTGATCAGAAAGGAACCGATTTCATTCAGAGTCGGCAGGGCGCCGATTTCCTGAACGATCCCGCAAACGGTCCGGGTCTGGTGATGGGCCCGCTCAAGTTCCAAAGTTTGCTCTTGAAGCCGCTGGGTGTAGTCCGCAATACGGCCAATCATGTGGTTAAACGAGGCGGCCAATCTCCCCACTTCATCCTGGCCTTCCACCTGAACCCTGACGGCGAGTTCTCCCTCATCGATTTTTTGCGTGGCCTCGGCCAATGCCGCCAAAGGACGAGTCACCTTCCTGACAAAGAGGAGGGTTGCGAGAAGCACGAGCAAAAGGATTGACAGGGTGAGCGAGCTCATTTGCATCCATAATTTAGCCAGCTGGCGCTGGTAGGGCTCCAGTGAAAATCCGAGCCTCAGCTCTCCAGCTTTTCCTTGGAAGATTGGCCAGGCAATGTCGAGATACTTCTCGCCTTCGGTGGAGACGATCTCTTGCAATCTGAATTGCTCACCGGAATGGGCGTGATTGGCATTGATCAACGCAGCCGGAATGCCATGGGTGAACGTGTGGGCCAGGACATCGCCACCTTTTTTAATAAAGAGGTAAGAGAGGGACGGGTTACTGTGTATCTGGTGGTCCAGCATTTTCTGGAGGGCCACCATGTCGTTGATCAGAATCTTGTCGGTGGCCTCGAGTGCCACCACATGGGCCAGATTTTCGGCCTGGGCTGAAGCGGTTTCAAGCAAGCTCGTACTGTACCGGTGCGAGACCAGCAGCGAGATGAGAAGACCGCTACAGATCACCAGGGCGGAAACGGCCACCAGCAACTTGCTTTTAAGGCTGTGAAATCGCATCGACTCTCTTTCCGGTTAACATGGTTAACGTTTGCTGCATCTGCCGGATGGTGTCGTACCATTCCTCCTGACCTATTGTGAATCGGTCGATCATGAGTTCACTGAGGATTCTTTTCCCCTCGGGATCCTGGTGCATGGAAAAGAGGAATGTACGGATGCGTTCCTTGAGTTCCGGGTTCAAGTTTCTCTGGACAACTATGGGGGGTATGCCATAGGGTTCTGATTTCCTGATAATCCGGGTTTTGGCTGTGAAGGCTGGATACTTCTGGTTGTACTATTCCCAGATGAGCCCATCAACAGTGGCCCCGTCAACCAGCCCTTTGGCCACAGCCAGAATGGAATTATCGTGGCTGTAGGTATATATGGTCTTGGCAAAGAAAGTCTCGGGAAGCTCGCCCACTTGTGCCAGCCAGTAGGTGGGGACCAGCTTACCCGTATTGGATTCTGGATCGGTGAAGGCAAAGACCCGACCCCTCAGGTCTACAAGACGCTGGAAGGAGCTCTCTTTGTTTACGATCAGATAAGAATGGTAAAAATTGCTCCCGAGAACCTCTGGGGTCGCCAGCAGTTGGAAGCCATATTTCTCCTTGCTGGTTGCATAGGGACCGGAGCAGATAAAGGCCAGATCAATCTCTCCTTTTCCAAAAAGCTCATTGATCTCCCCGTAGGTTTTCCGCTGAATGAGCTTTGAGTTCTTACCGAGATGGCTGCTGATGTAGTCCAGGATTTGACGATAATAGACAAAGGTCTCCTTGGGAGAGATCATGGACCCCACAGCCACTCTCAAATAACGATCCTCAGGAGATGGTTCTTCCGGGCGAGCCACGGAAACGGTCTCGGTGAAATCGACCACCTTGGCATCACCACTGTCACCGCAGCCGTAGGTGAAAAAAAGAAGCAAGACAACAAGAGATCTGACCAGGGGGCGAGCATGAAGCAGTGATAAAAGGGAGGAAGTCATACAGTTTCCGGGCAAAGAGTAGTGTTCAAACTTGAGACACCTCTCTTACCAAAGTCGGCTTGATTTTACCATAAGATGGAGCGAAAGCAAGCTCTTTTTTTCTTTTAAAACGGGGATAAAACGAGAAACACCCGGAACGGCTGTAAGGCCGCACCGGGTGTTCGAAAGTCAGACACGCCCTTAGAATATGATCTGCATGGCGTCGTAAGCGCAGGTGGGTATGCACAGTTCGCAGGCAATGCACTTGTCGTGGTGAAACGAAACCAGCATCTCTTCTCTTTCCAGCGCCAGTGCGTTGGTGGGACAGATGGAGATGCAGGCGGTGCATTGAATGCACTTCTCTTCATCCCACTGAACATTCTGGGCAAGGGGTTTGATCTCCACGCCCAGGTCGGTGGCATACTGCAACCCTGCATCCAGGTTCTTCTTGCTGCCGCTGACCTCAACCACCAATCTCCCCCATTCCCTGGGAGTAATCCGTCCCCTGAGAATGTTAACCTTTAAATTATGTTCTGTAATTAATTGATAGGTTATGGGCTGATCGATCAATTGCGGTGGAAAATTTAGTACTAGTCGCTGTGTTGCCATTATAAACCTCCGTATTCAATCCGTACTAACGTATGGTAGCAATTAAGGTGGGCCGTGTTCCTTATAGTCTTATAGAAGAAGTGTTGGAGTCAGAATCATTTAAGATTTTAGAATGCAGATTGCAGATTACCTAATCTGTTAATGTCAATCTAGTTCAATCTGAAATCTGAAATCTGCAATCCGCAATCGCTCCAGCTCCAACACTCCATCGACCTCAGCCACACGTGAAAAAGACGGAGCCACGAGTTGATTATTCAGTTTGCAGCCACTGCGTTGTCGTTGATAATCGGCCTCTCTTTTAGCGGTTTGAACTGGACCCCTGAATCCACTGAGGGCAGCGGTGCCACCGGGTCACTGAGAAAAAAGGAACCACTTTCAAGCCAGTCCTTGACAATGTTGGCAACCTCCCTGGCCCGGGCATAGGAAGAGAGTCCGGAAGTGGGTACCTCTTTGCCGTTTACGTTGATGGAGCCCGACTTGAGTTGGGCATAGGTAACCTCGCCCAGGCTGCCTGGAATGCATTGGGGATAGGCCTCGCTATAGTCCACCACCTGGGCAACGAGATCCGCATCTGTGACTGCGACGTTTCGGAGAATCTCCTCATCCAGGATGGGAATGGGTATGCCAATCCCCACGGCTAGCGTGACTCCATATCCAGTAAAAGAAGCACCCCGGAGCCAGCGCGTATTCATCTGTTTCAGATCGCCCATCACCGCCAAAGTACCGGCGCCCATCCGGGGAACACCGAGTTCGGTTCGAGCCACTGAGGGATTGTGCTGGGTGCCCCTATCCACAACATAGCCCACGCCACCGCCCAAAAAAATGCGGGTTCCCACTCCAATAGTCCGGTAGAAAGGGTCGTTGAGCAGCGGGCTCAGCTGGCCGGCACTGCAATAGGTAGCGTTTCGCAATTTGGGGTGGAGCACGCCCATATAGGTATGGATTATGCGGTCGGAAAGATTTACCGCCACATTGTAGTTCTGGTAGGCATTACGCATGTTAAAAAGGACTGCCTCGTTCATATCCTCCAGGGTGACCCAGGTTTCCAGCTTGCGGCGAGGATAGCAGTCAGTACCATACCCTCGGCCCACCAGTTTCACCTCTTTGCCCGCCACCAGATCTTCAATCAAATGAGCACCGCCGTAGAGGAATTTCCCCGGATATATCTTGTTGCGGGGATCGTCATCAGGAATGGCGGTGGCGCCTACGAAAAGATCCACCGCAGCAAAGCCGGCATAAACCGGAACCTCGTTTAAGGTTACGCTGCCGCCCCCCAGCTTGATGCGGGGGTTGGAGTGACCAATATTGAAATAAGCTCCCGATGAGCACATGGGCGCAAAGGTGCCCGTGGTGACCACATCCACTTCGGCAGTTGCTTTCTTGACGCCCTTGCTTTTAACCAGATCGATGATCTCTTCGGCAGTGTACACAACCGCCTGGCCATTACGTATCTTTTCATTGATTTCCTGGATGGTCTTTGCCATGAATGTCCTCCCGTATTGTACTGTTGTTCTCCTTTGCTTTTTGGTTCGCTCGCTGATTGCCCCTTTCAGGGCCAGCCATTATCCATAGCATGAGACCACCCCCTTTCATTGTACATTTCGCATTTATCATTTTGCATTGATCATTGGGTCAGTAGGCTGCGCCATCATGTGCTTCGCGCAAGGTAAGCAGTAAGCAGTAATCAGTAAGCAGCTATTGAGTATTGAGCCAGTACTGCCGGCTGCCTCCTGCCAGCTGCCAGCTGACTAAGTCCAGGTACTAATGTAGCGTTCTCCCGTGCTCGGCAATACCACCACGATGGTTTTGTTACGGTTCTCTTCCCTTTTGGCGACTTGAAGAGCGACCCAGGTGGCGGCGCCGCTGGAGATGCCTCCCAGAATGCCTTCTTCTCGGGCCAACCGCGCCGCTATCTCTTCTGAATCGTCATACTGTACCTGGATGACTTCGTCCACCAAATCCATCCGCAATACCGCTGGGACAAAGCCGGCGCCGATCCCCTGGATTCTGTGGGGTCCGGGTTTGCCGCCAGAAAGCACTGGCGAGTCTGCCGGTTCAACGGCAATTGCTTTAAAAGAGGGCTTTTTGGGCTTGATCACCTCGGCAACGCCGGTGATGGTTCCGCCGGTACCAATGCCCGATACCAGGATGTCCACCTGACCGTCGGTGTCATTCCAGATTTCCAGCGCGGTGGTCTCTCTATGTACTTGCGGGTTGGCAGGGTTGGCAAATTGGTCCGGCAGATAACCACCAGGAGTGGCGGCCACCAACTCCTCGGCCTTCTGGATCGCGCCTTTCATTCCCTCGGTTCCTGGGGTGAGGACCAGTTCCGCACCCAACCGGGTAAGAAGCTTGCGCCTTTCCATGCTCATGGTCTCGGGCATGGTCAGAATCAACCGATAGCCTTTGCTGGCTGCGATCATGGCCAAGGCTATGCCGGTATTACCACTGGTGGGCTCGATGATGGTGCCCCCCGGTTTCAGTTCACCCGTAACCTCGGCTGCCTCGATCATGCTCCGGCCGATGCGGTCCTTGACGCTGCCCAGCGGATTGAAAAACTCCAGCTTAGCCAATATCTTTGCTTGCAAGCCATCGGTGAGTCTCTTGAGTTCAACTAGAGGAGTATTGCCGATGGAGTGACCGATATCTGATTTGATATCCATAAGGGATTACCTCCCATTCGCTTCAGATTCTGAATTCTTGTAAATGAGTTTGGGCGGGGCCAGAAAAACCTTGGTTCCCGGGGGCACCGAACGGGTGATCCAGACACTACCGCCGATAACAGCGCCAGCCCCAATCACGGTCTCACCGCCCAATATGGTAGCCCCGGAGTAAATGGTGACGTCATCTTCAATGGTTGGATGCCGTTTGGCATAGCGCAGTTGCTCCACCTCTTCCTTGGGCAGGGAGAGGGCCCCGATGGTCACCCCCTGATAGATGCGTACCCGTTCACCGATAATGGTGGTTTCACCCACGACTACTCCGGTGCCATGGTCGATGAAAAAGCTGGGACCAATGGTTGCCCCTGGGTGAATATCGATGCCGGTTATGCTATGACCATACTCGGACATAATTCTGGGCAGTAGAGGAATCTCCTGCCGCCACAGCTGGTGCGAGATCCGATGAATGGTGATAGCCAAAAGCCCCGGATAGCTGATGACCACTTCTTCACGGGTCTTGGCGGCCGGATCGCCGTCGTAGGCAGCCTGCACGTCAGTTGCTAAAACCTTCCGTATTTCTGGGAGACGCAGGAGGAAGCGGATGGTTTCCTTTTGACCGCGCTCCTGGCATTGGCTGCAGACCGTCTGATAGCGCTGGCAGTCATGGGTGATGCTCAGCGCAATCTGTTGCGAGAGAAGTTCAAAGAGGTGGGTAACTTCCATGCCGACGGCATATTCAAGATTGTCACTGTCCAACACCTGGTCGTCAAAGTATCCAGGAAAGAGCAGACGCCGGGCGCGCTGGATAATTTCTACGGCCTTTTCCGCCGATGGTATCAACTCTGCGTCCACGTGGGCGAACAGCCCAGGATCTCGGCTGGACGTCACCAAGTCACTGATGATTGCAGGAAGCTTGTGACGATTCTGGGCGGAGATTGTAACCGTTTGTTCATTAGAGTCAGAGTTCTTGTTGTGAAGTTGCTTTGTCCTACTCATGATCTTCCTTCCCTTGCCCCAACTGCAAAGGCTCACACACCTGCGTCAGGGCACTGTTTGTGCTGAAGTTGTTCCTGCTTTCAGTTAATGAATGAACAAGGCAAACCGGCGGGTAGGTCAAAGGCTGGGTTGGCTTCGGGATGGTGAACTGCAGAGAGTGGCCATCGGACGCAACCATCGGCCATAGCCGCTAGCCTTGTTGTTCAGGTGGGCAAGGCAACAACAACAGCCCATGTCGTCCTCGCACATGACCATATCCACGTCACCACCCCCTTTCATGAATCTATTCAAGGCGTTTAGTATCACTGACACCGTGATCTTGTCAAGTAGAGATTCAACTTGAAGTTTCCCCGCTTATTGAGTGAAATAGGCTTGACATTATATAGCTATATAGCTATATACATCATAAACTGAGACGGAGGTTGGGATGCGACAGTACCTGAGAGTCATGAAGGCAGCTGCAGACGCTACCCGGGTGAAAATCCTCAAGATGCTTCAGCAGCGCCAACTTTGCGTTTGTGAGATGCAGGCAGTTCTGGGAGTCAGCCAGCCCAGCGTGTCGCGACATCTCAGGCTGCTAGAGGATGCAGATCTGGTGCGAAGTGAAAAGGACGGCATGTGGAACAACTTCCGTCTCGCTCGGCCAGAAGAGACTAACCCGTATTCCAGAGTAGTGCTGACCCATCTCAGGGGGTGGTTGGAAGATGACGAGTCCATCAAGACACTCTTGGAGGAGGCCCAGGTTGTGGATCGAGCGACATGTAGTAGTCAATAGGTAGCAAGGCGTAAGGCGTAAGGTACAAGGCGCAGGGCATGGGGCAGAAGTCAGAGGTCAGAGGTCAGAGGTCAGAGGTCAGAGGATTTGGGATTTGGGATTGAGGATCGCAGAGCGCAGAGCGCATAGCGCATAGCGAAAAAGCAAAGGGCACTAGAGTAAGAAGTCAGGGATCTAACATTTTAGATTGTAGATTGAGGATTTTTTGGCTGAAAGCTGAAAGCTATTTACAAACTGACTCCTGACTCCTGGATTCTGGATTCTGGCTCCTGGATTCTGGCTCCTGATCGCTGGTGGCTAAAAGCGATAGCTAATCTCAACCGGCTAAACTGGCTAAACTGGCTAAACCGGCTAAACATAAAACAGAGGGCAGAGAGCAGCAGGGAGAGTCAGCTATAGGATCCCCTGTGGGAGCGGCTTTCCAGCCGCGATTTTGTGATTTGAACGATTTGAACGACTTGAACGAGTTCGCTGAAAGCGAACGATAGAACAATTTGAACGGTTTATGCCCTTGAGGAAAATGAATATGGGCCAAGCCAGTGTCATTGAAAATGAGGCCGGTTCTCGGCCGCAAGAAGTGGAAGGGAGGATCATCGACTGGAGGAGCGTTTGGAAGCCCATGGCTTTAATAGTTGGCCTCTTCCTGGTCTTTTTCTGGTTGCCCATGGATAACAGCCGCTTTGCCGGGGCGGTGATCGAATCCCTTGCTCTGGTCAAGTGGTACGCCCAGGAGCACGTGATCCTCTGTCTGGTACCAGCCTTTTTCATCGCGGGCGGTATAGGTTGCTTCGTCTCCCAGGCGGCTGTGATGAAATATCTGGGAGCGAGCGCCAAAAAGGTGCTGGCCTACGGGGTGGCCTCGATCTCGGGCAGTATTCTAGCGGTATGTTCCTGCACTATTCTGCCCCTCTTCGCCGGCATCTGGAAAAGGGGGGCCGGCCTGGGTCCGGCAATCGCGTTTCTCTACTCGGGCCCTGCCATCAATGTCCTGGCCATCGTCCTCACGGCAAGAGTTCTGGGGCTCGAAATCGGGGTGGCGCGGGCCTTGGGTGCGGTCATCTTCAGTATTGTCATCGGGCTTCTCATGTACATGATCTTTCGGAAAGAGGAGCAGGCCAAGGCCGAGGCTGCAATGATGATGCCCGAGCCTGAGGTACAGCGACCTCTATGGCAAAACGTCATCTATTTCGCCACCCTGGTAGGAATTCTCGTTTCTGCCACCTGGGGCAAACCAGCGGAATCCGCAGGGTTGTGGCACGCCATCTACAGCGTCAAATGGCCGATGACCGGCCTCTTTGCCGGGATCCTCGGAGTGCTCCTCATCGGTTGGTTCCGAGTCAAGACCTTCAAAGTTGTACTGGCCACTGCGGCAGTGATGATCTTGGCATTCTTCTTTCCCCACGAGCCTCTCATTGCTTTTTCCGCAGGGATCATTGGCTTAACCGTCCTAACAACCACTACCAGAGGCGAGACCGAAAGGTGGTTTGTATCTACTTGGGATTTAACCAAACAAATCATGCCGCTTTTGTTTGCCGGGGTGCTGGTGGCAGGACTGCTGCTGGGACGGCCAGGCTCAGAAGGGCTCATTCCCTCTCGCTGGGTGAGTGGTCTGGTTGGCGGCAATTCTTTTGGGGCCAACATATTCGCTTCAGTATTGGGCGCCTTTATGTACTTCGCGACACTTACCGAGGTCCCCATCCTCCAAGGGCTCCTGGGATCCGGCATGGGCAAAGGGCCGGCGTTGGCCCTGCTCCTTGCCGGTCCTGCCTTAAGCCTGCCCAATATGCTGGTTATTCGGAGCGTGATGGGTACCAAAAAAACCCTGGTTTTCGTTTGTTTAGTGGTGGTGATAGCAACAATGAGCGGCATGATTTTTGGCCACTATTTCGCGTAAGGACGGCAGGCATGGAGCAAGGAGCATGGAGCATGGAGCATGGAGCAGGAGGCAGCGGGCAGAGGAACGAAGACAGAGGTCAGAAAATTTCGAATTTCGAATTTCGAATTTCGAATTTTAGATTGCAGATTGCGGATTTGGGATTGCGGATTTTAGA
>CAYFXH010000058.1:25357-25578 GCA_964346905.1 uncultured Desulfobacteraceae bacterium
TTTTGTGATTTGAACGATTTGACCGCCTTCCTGCACTCCTGTAGGAGCGAGATCCTGCTCGCGATGAATTCTTTTTGTCCGTGGTCCGTTGCGAGAAAAGCATAGAGCGAGGAGTCAGAAGACAGGATCTCGGATTTCGGATTGCGGATTTTAGATTTTAGATTTTAGATTTTAGATTGCAGATTTAGGTTTCAGTGTTCAGTTTTCAGCTTTTGTGCTTC
>CAYFXH010000059.1:0-25562 GCA_964346905.1 uncultured Desulfobacteraceae bacterium
GTCAGCATCCGTGGGCAGATCGTCCGGAGGTTCCCAAATTGGCTCCACCCGGCCAGATGACAACTCTCGACCGTCCTTGGTATCTACCACCACCTCAGCATAAGTTTTTTGGGGAAAGACTTCTTCAAATTCCAAGGCAACCTCCAACTCCACTCTGTCTGCCAGTTCCAGGAGTGAATCGTCGAAGATGCGGGGAGGCAGAACCTGGCGGGGTCCTACCTTGTCATCGACTAAGGCAGCGGCCAACGGATAGGCCAGGTTGTACTGGGCCTCTTCGGTGTTCTTGGGATGATCGCAGCTCAATGCTGCGGCAGCCTTAAAGGTCCGGACGCGAATGCGGGATATGCTCTGAGGTTTCAAATTATTCTGCTTCGCCACCCTCAACACCCCCACCACAGCCGGCTGGGACCAGCGGCAAACCGCATAAGGCTTAAAATATACGTTCAGCATCAAATATTCATTGCCCAGCCCTTCGATCCACTCTCTCTCCGGCGATTCACTGAATAAGGGTTCTATGCCAGTGAATCCTTCCTGCGCCATAAGGACCGATACCATCGCCACCATAGTCCCCCAACCTATGCTGTCCTTAACCATAGAAGGCTTCGCAACACCCTTCATCATAGGAGCAATGGGTGCGTGGTACTCTGCAACTCCCATGGCTTCACGAAGGGTACTCTGGTCTAAACCCAAAACTTTCCCGGCCACAGCGGCACCACCGACAGCGCCCCAGCTCCCTGATGAGTGGTATGTCTGGTACAAAGCGTGTCTAATTAGGCCAGCTCGGATCGCCACTTCATATCCAATTACAAGTGCGGTCAGAAAGTCTGTACCTCTCAGGTGAGTGGCAGTCTCGCTTGCCGCCAGGAGCACTGGGAGCACACAGGCACCCGGATGGCCCTTTACCATCCTGTAGCCATCATCAATGTCTAGGGCGTTGCAACCGTATCCGTTGGCCAGGGCAGCGCCGACTAGTGAGACCCTCTCCCCGCTTACCAGGATAGTGGCCTCGGTTCCTCTAAAGTACTTGGTGGCGAATGAGCTCATGATACGGACCACTGGCGTGTCACTGCCCGCCAAAAGTGCACCCAGGGTGTCCAGAAGGCACCGTTTAGACTGATGGACAACATTATCGGGCAGGTCCTCGAATCTGGTATTCGAGATAAATCGCAAAACCTTGTCTGTCAGGACTTCCATGTGATCTCTCCAACAATATGTTCAAGCTTCCATATCAAATTTGAGAGCTGTAAATCGCAGTTGCTTCTCCATTAAGCCTAATGGAGTTGCCTCGGTCAAGACAAAACAAAAAAGCCCTTCATCTCTGAAGGGCTTAGATGCTCTCCTTTCCTAAGACGTAGAGGTGAGAGTCGATTCCCTCTGAATCTATTACGATTATATTGTTCGGCCCTGATGATTTTATCAGTGTCCATCCGGAAATCCGAGATTCCCGGATGGAGCTGTCAGCATTCAGCAATCAGCGGTTAGTCAGATATGATATATTTACATGTATTTTGCTGATGGCCGAGTGCTGATAGCTGATCGCGCTCATCTGAAAACGGACGTTTTCGGATGAGCATTAATTAGTCGCAAGTCGTTCCGCAACAACCACAATCCTCGGGGACGCAGCCGCTATTTTCGCGCAGCGCTTCCAACTCCTCAGCCCGAGCTTTCCGAACCTCCACCACCTTGACATCGAAATGCAACCGTTCCCCGGCCAGTGGGTGGTTCAAATCGGCTACTACCACATCATCGCTCACTGACTCAACTCGAAACCTGACCGGTCCATGCGGTCCACTGGCCTCAAATATCATGTTGGACTCAATGTCCAGGTCATCAGGAAACTGCTCGCGGGGGATGTCACGGAACAGCTCTGGCCTGCGTTGGCCGTAGCCCTCGTCGGCCTCAACTGTGATCTTGGCAGTCTCGCCTTGCTCCATGCCCTCTAGTCCCTTTTCAAGCCCCGCTATGACTTGGCCGGCGCCAAATACGAACCCAAAGGGCTCGCTGGGATCGGAACTGTCGACCACCTCATCAGAGTCAAGATAGAGGGTGTACTCGATGGTCACGTAGGTGCGCTCTTGGATCTTCATTCGCATCTTCTCCTTAAAAAAATGCCCGGCCGAAATTCCGAGCTGGGGACTTTCAAACCGGTGACTAGACTTGCACTATAACGGTAGAGAACCAAAAAGTCCACTATTGGTGTCAAGCACCTATTAAAAATTCCCATCCTTCCAAAGAGCTTGCGTGTTTGGTGCCAGCGCAACGTCTGGTCACGAGTTTAGATCACTATTTTGCCTGCTTGTTTGCGAATCTCTCGAGATACCATGCTAGCTCCGACCGACTGGTCGGCTAATAAAAGTTACTTGACATAATAGCCCTTCAATATTATTATTTTATTGACTGACCAGTCGGTCAAATGGAGATCATAGTCAATGATCCAGTTATCTCGAAAGGAAGCAAAGAGAGCCCTAATCATCGAAGCCGCTGCTAAGGTCTTTGCTCGACGAGGTTTTGCCTCCACCTTAATGGCAGAGATCGCCATTGAGGCCGGAATCGGCAAGGGTACTGTATACGAATACTTCGACAGCAAGGAGGACCTTTTCTTCACTGTGTTTGAGTGGTTTGTCAAATCGACTGAGGCCAAGGCCCAGGTTAGTATCGCTGCTCTTGGAGGGTCCGCATCGGATCGACTGAAGGCCCTGAGTGATTCACTTATGAACTCTTGGGCTGAAATGAGAGATATGTTTTCTTTGGTGATGGAGTTCTGGTCGGCTTCAGCCTCGTCGCAGATGCGGCAACGGTTTAAAAGAGCATTCCGGCAAGGATATGGTGATTTTCGCCAGATCGTTTCGGCATTGATCCGGGACGGCATAGATCGTGGTGAATTTCAGCCGCAGGTTGACATTGAGTCAGTGGCCGCAGCGCTGGTTGGAACTTGGGACGCTTTACTCCTGCAGGCCTGGTTCGACGATGATTTCAATCCTTTGACCGCTGCCAGGGGATTCATGACCGTTGTCATCAATGGTTTGACCGCAAAGCCCTAGGTTGTTTAGGAGGCTTCCAAATAATTTGAAACATTACAATAGTGGTCATACCGGACGAGACGAAGTCGAGATCCTGTTTCCAGAAACCTGAAGCTCTGGATTCCGGATATCCGCCTCCGGCGGATTCCGGAATGACGGAACTTTGAGCGGAGAGATGATGAGCTTCACAAAGATTTTCTTGAAAATATTATGGTTATCCTTTTTGGTTTTCGTTTTGCTCCTGAACAATGCTCCGGCGCAGGCCCAGGAGCAACCCCTTACCCCCAGACAGATCCTGGACAAGGTTGACGACCTTTTTCGCAGCAAGTCGAGCCAAGCACGTGCAGCTATGACTGTCACCACCACCCACTGGAAACGGTCATTATCTCTGGAGATGTGGAGCAAAGGTAAGGAGAAATCGCTCTTTCGCATACTCGCCCCCAAGAAAGAAAAGGGCACTGCCACCCTACGTTCCGGCAACGACATTTGGAACTACCTGCCCAAAGTGAAAAGGGTAATTAAACTGCCCTCATCTATGATGGCGGCGTCCTGGATGGGCTCACATTTTACTAACGATGATTTGGTCAAGGAGAGCCGCATGGCCGACGACTACACCTTCGAGATCACCTATTCAGGTGAAATGGAAGGCCAGGAAATTGTCGAGATTACCTGCTACCCAAAGCCGGATGCGGCAGTGGTCTGGGGCAAGGTGGTTGTTAGTGCCTTGCGACAGGAATACTTACCTTTGTCTATAACGTACTACGATGAAGATCTTCGTCTGGCCCGGACCATGACCTTTTCCCAGGTATCACAACTCGGTGGCCGGTTGCTTCCCGCTGTGGTGACAATGGTCCCAGAGGATAAACCAGAGGAATCTACTGTAATTCACTACAAGAAGATTGACTTCGACATTGATCTCCAAGACGACTTTTTCTCCTTGAGGACCTTACAAAAGTAGAGGACGACGAAGTGAACAGTCTGCAATACGGTTGGCGAAACCTCTGGCGTAACACCAGGCGAACCGGTATCACCCTGGCAGCAGTATGCTTGAGCACAGCTATCCTGATGGCAAGTTACGGGCTCATGGACGGCCTCATGCAACACGCCGTATCCAATGCCACCAATCTCGTGGTTGGCGAGGTCCAGGTCCATGCCCAGGGCTATCTAGGGGACCACTCAATCTACAAGGCTTTGAACGAGCCTGACCTCATTTTACGGGCTGCAAAACAGAAAAACGTCGCCGCCGCTCCCCGCCGTTACGGCTATGGACTCGTGGCCGTTGGAACCAAATCGGCTGGGGCACGGTTTTGGGGTGTGGAGCCAGCTTCGGAGCGGACCACCTTTGACCTTGCGCAACATCTGCAAGAGGGTCGCTTTCTCTCAGAGACCGCAAAGCGTGGTGTGGTCCTGGGGCAGAAGTTAGCTCGGTCTTTGCAGGCTCAGATTGGCTCTGAGATCGTGGTTGTGGTTCAGGCTGCCGATGGCTCTCTAGGCAACGATCTCTATACTGTGACGGGCATCCTGAAAGCTGCCGGAGATAGCATCGATCGCAACGCTGCTCTGATTCATGCACAAGACTTTGTCGAACTCTTTGTTTCAGGAGACCGGATTCATGAGGTGGCCTTCAATTCCCGAGGAACGGTGTCCCTTGAGGGACTAACGGCACTGCTCTCCATTGCAGCCCCTGAAGAAGAGACAAAGAGCTGGCGCCAACTTATGCCCGAGGTCTCGGATATGGTAAATCTCTTTGACGCGTTTATTTGGATCTTTGGGCTGATCTTTCTGTTGGCTGCTGGGATGGGTGTCATGAACACCATGCTCATGGCAACGTATGAACGAATCCGAGAATTTGGCATTCTCAAAGCTTTAGGGGCCACACCCTGGGGTATCATCAGGGATGTTGCCGCCGAGGCTCTGGTGCTCGCTGCTTTGGGAACGGTTTTGGGAACAATCTTGGGCCTGGCAGGTTCCTACTATCTGCAGGAAGTCGGGCTTGATCTGAGCATCTTCGCCGGCACCTACTCGGTGGGCGGTGTAGCCTTTGACCCGATCTGGAGAGCGACCATTAGTCCCAAAATGGTTTTTATTCCGGTGATTCTCATGCTGATCATCGGCTTGGTCGCCTCCCTCTACCCTGCTGCCTTGGCAGCACGGTTGGATCCAGTTAAGGCGATACATAGACCATAAGAGGAAATTCGAATATCGAAGCACGAAATCCGAAACAATATCGAATGGCCAAAGCACAAAATTCAAAACGAAAAGACAAAAAACTAGGACTTTGTTTTGAACATTTGAAAATTTGAATTTGGGATTTGTTTAGGATTTCGATATTCGGATTTCGGATTTAGGAGGGGTTCTAAGCTTATGTCGAAGCAAGCAAATGTACTAAGGCTCTCCATTCCTCAAGCAGGATGACCGAAGATGATAGCCCGACTAGCTTGGCGTAGCATTTGGCGCAACCGAAGACGGACCCTGATCACCGTCATTTCCATCGGTTTTGGTCTAGCCTGCACAGTGTTTTTTGTTGCCATTGGCGAGGGCGTTTATGCCCAATTGATAGACCAAGTCGTTCGAATGCAAGCTGGTCACATCACCATGGAAAACCCCAGCTATCGCGATGCCCCTGCTGTCGATCTTTGGATCAAGGCCCCAGAATCTCTCCGGTCCCAACTTGAAGGATTGCCCCAGGTTGAGCGAACGAAGCTGATCATTATGGGCCAGGGCATAGCCCGATCCGGTTCGGGCGACGTTAGTGCTACGTTGATGGGGATAGAACCCTCAGTGGAACTGGATACCTCACCCTTAGTTCGCCACATTGTCGCCGGAAGATATTTGAATGACGATGATGGATCGTGGGTTGTAATCGGCAGCGAGCTTGCCAAGCGGTTGAAGCTGAAGGTGGGCAAAAAAATGGTTCTCACCACCAACGATGCAGCCGGTAATCTGGTGGATGAACTGTGCAGGGTCAGGGGGATCTTTGAGACAGGCTCGGTGGAAATTGACGGATACTTTATCCAGGCTCCTCTAGATTTTGCTCGGCGCCTTTACGGTCTTCCTGAGGAAGGGGCTACCCAGTTGGGTGTGGTCTTGAGAATTCCCGAGGCGCAGGAGTCCATCCTGCAGGAGGCTCGGCTGATGGTGGCTGAGCAAGACATTGCAGTGCTTCCCTGGCAGCGAGTAATACCGGAAATTGCCTCTTACATAAAACTAGACAAAGGTTCCAACTTGATCTTCCAAGCAATCCTCATCTTCTTGATTCTTTTTACCATCTTCAACACCATTCTTATGTCTGTGCTGGAACGGGACCGAGAGTTTGCGGTTTTGTTGGCTTTGGGTACAAAACCCGTTCAACTAAAACTTCAGATTCTCATGGAGTCGGCCTATTTGGGGCTCATTGGCTGCGGACTGGGTTTGCTCGTTGGTGGACTGGCGGCTTGGGCAGCACAAGTGTGGGGTATAGATCTGAGGTCTCTCTTGGAAGAGGGATTTACCATTTCGGGCTTTGCCGTAAGCGCCAAGATGCATGCTCGGGTAACCACAGGACTGCTTTTGGGTACGGCGGGGCTTGTCTTTGGAGCCACATTGATCTTAAGTCTCATTCCAATGCACCGCGCCACCCGTCTTTCAATAGTTGATCAGCTGCGATAGGAGAAATCATGGCGACCATAGTTAACCTGCAAGAGGTGACCAAAGACTACGGACAAGGACAGGCCCTCACCCACGCCTTGCGTGGAGTGAACCTGGTCATTGAAGCTGGAGAGTTCACGGCCATGGCCGGGCCTTCAGGCTCCGGCAAGAGCACCTTGCTTAACATAATCGGCGGCCTGGACAGGCAGACTTCCGGGCGAGTCGAAGTTGACGGTCGAGAAATCAGTGACCTCTCAAATACCGAACTGGGTCTGTTGCGGCGAGATCGCCTTGGCTTTATTTTTCAGAGTTACAATCTCATTCCGGTACTTACCGCTTTGGAGAATGCTGAGTACGTCCTTATGCTTCAGGGTATCCCCACTGCTGAACGAAGAGAGCGGGTGAGGAAAGTGCTCGCGGAGGTGGGGCTGGAGGGGCTGGAGAACCGCTTTCCACGGCAACTGAGTGGCGGCCAGCAGCAGCGCGTGGCCATCGCCCGTGCCATTGTTTCGGAGCCCGCCCTGGTTCTTGCCGATGAACCCACGGCCAACGTTGACTCCAAGACCGGTATGGACCTCATGGACCTCATGCTAAGGCTCAACCAGGAAAAGAGGGTAACATTCTTTTTCTCCACCCATGAAGAGGGGGTGATGAAGCGATCTCGTCGGCTATTGCAACTCGAAGACGGTGTCATTCTCAATGACGAAGTCCACTGAGAATTTGTCGGCGCAGGGTGGCTTCGCTACCACGTACGAGAAGGAAATGGCAGTGGCCGATGTGGGATATGTGATATGAGATGTGAGATAGCAAAGACAAGAGGAAAGATCGCACATCTCACATCCCACATCACAAATCCCTTTATGCTTCTTCTGTGTCAGTAGTCAGTCGTCCGTCGTCCGTTGCAAATACTCAACTGCAGAAATTCTTAGGAGCTTCATGACTGGTTGGACTCGCAGACTTGTTTTCACATTGTATTTGGTAGTTAGGTCTAGCCTGTCAGACCAGCCAACGTAAATGTGCTCTGACCCTTATCTAAAGGGCATCCCCAAGCATGAAAATCCTTAAACAACTGACCACGGACAACGGACAACGGACGCCCAAGCCGTCTCTCCATCTGCGAAAAGCAAAGCTCACCAGGTGCGTTTTGTGTCTCTGCCGATGCCTGGTTGTAGCTGTTATCGGCGCTGCGTTGAGTTTTGTCCCAGATACGGCTTGGGCTTTATATGGTGATACCGAATCAGATTTCGGTCTGGACGGCAGACTCAGCACCACAAATTCTCTCATAGACAACTATAACTTCGAGCCCTTTTTCGGGGATAAGAACACCGATCAGTCTTCCCAGACCCTGTTGCGACTCATAGCCGCCGGGCGGCCCACCGAGCAGCTAAGTTACGAAGTTCACGGGGTCCAGTCTTACACCTACTCCTCCGCCCAGAGGGGTACGGAGTCTACTATTTTCGGCATAAGTGGAATGGACACCCGCTATCGGGCCCTGGACGCAACCTGGGATTGGTACGAGGGAAATGAAGATGTAGCCTCTTTGTGGCTTGATCGTGCCAATCTCAAATTGGCTCTGGCCAAAGCCGATATAATCGCGGGCCGCCAGGCCATAACATTTGGTAAGGCCTATTTCTGGAATCCACTGGACATCTTTCTACCCTTCGATCCCAGACAGTTTGACCGGGACTACAAGGCCGGAGTGGATGCACTTCGGTTTGATATACCCCTGGGTTCTTTCACCGGCATTAACCTGATTGGTGTTGCTGGCCGAGAACTGGACTCCTCTGGAAAGTTCGTAGATGATGGGACCTTGAATGCATCCTGGTATGGTTCAGTCCTGCTTGGGAGGGCGTTCACCACCCTGAAAGGCTGGGATGTGGCCCTCCAGGGTGGCAAGATCTACGGTGGCTACCAACTGGGCTCCGGACTGGTGGGTGAAATCGGGCCGATAGAGGTGCGCGTCGAAGCTGCTTACTTCTGGGCCCGGGATAGTGAGCCGCTACCTGCGCCCCTTGCGGGAGATCTGGTTGAAGACAGTTTCACCGGTGTGGTGGGTTTTGGTCATCGCTTTGAGAACACGCTTACAGTGGAAATCGAGTACTTCTATAACGGCGCCGGTGACTCCGATGATCTCAATGATTCTTTGGTCAGGTTCAGGACCGGCTCCACCCTCCAAATGAGCGAAAACTTAACGGGTCTTCTTGTTAGTTATGAATTCTTGCCCATCATAACCGGCCAACTCACCGCACTCTACTCCTGGGACGACCCATCCAGCCAGATTCAGCCCATACTGACCTGGTCGCCCTCGGACAACACCGAAGTCCTGGTTGGAGCCAGCATCAATTTCGGTGAGCGCCCTGAAACCGATTCCAGCGGACAGCCGCAACTACAGAGTGAATTCGGCACCTTCCCAGATTTCTACTTTATGGAGTTTAAGGTATATTTTTAGGCAAAATTTTCCCGTTCATTCACCTTTTAACAAAAGGGGGAGCTCCACAAAGTGAAGCTCCCCGACCAAAGCTCGGGGCTTCTCAAGCAGGTATGCTCTAAAGCTGTGCCGCTGCGCTAGTCAGCTTCCATCCGGAAACCTAGCTCTCGTGTGTCATTCTGAAACCTTGCTTCCCCGATCACAATAGCCAGCCCGGGCCACTGCTTCGGCCACCGCATAAGTCACCGAGCTGGAGTACCCAAAACCCAGCATAACAACCTTGTCCTTGGTGATGAGTTTTTTCGCCGCTGAGGTTCCTACATCGGCCCTGCCGGCGTCATCCTCGTAGATCAACTTCGGTTTCAGCTCATGTGAAAAATGTCATACTCTGTGAGTTCGGGTATTTGAATCACTGTTTGAGTCCATCCTTTTCAAACAGCCGGAAAATCGCAACCGCCCTGATCCGTGGAGGAAGCTAGATACCCAGGTAGGCCTCTTTGACGTGGTCGTTGTTGAGAAGTTCCTGTCCGGTGCCGCTCAGCACAACGCGGCCATTTTCCAGTACATAGCCGCGGTCACTTATCTCCAGGGTTTGTTTGGTATTTTGCTCGGTTACGAGCACGGTTACACCTTCCTGGTTGATACGCTTGATGATCTTGAAGATCTCAGCCACCAGAATGGGGGCCAGCCCCAGGGAAGGCTCGTCAAACATGATCATTTTGGGTAAAGCCATCAGACCGCGGCCCACAGCAACCATCTGCTGCTCCCCGCCGGAAAGGGTGCCGGCCGCCTGCTTTTCCCGCTCGCGCAGCCAGGGAAAGAGGCCGAAAACCCACTCCATGGTCTCATCTCGCTTTCGCTTGGCCTGAGGACTTAGGGAGCCCATAATCAAATTCTCACGCACCGTCATCTCTGGAAACAGTCGGCGGCCCTCCGGCACATGGACAACGCCGTGTTCGATGATCTTGTTGGCGGGAATCTGGTCCAACCGTTGATCCAGAAAGCGGATGCTGCCATTTTCAGGGTTCAATAGACCAGAGAGGGTCTTAAGCGTGGTGGACTTGCCGGAGCCGTTGGCGCCAACCAGTGCAACGACTTCACCTTCCTTCACCTCGAAGGAGACATCCCAGAGCACCTGCAGATCACCGTAAAACACGTCAATGTTTTGCACCTCAAGCATATTATGTTATTCCTCCCCCAGGTAGGCTTCGATGACTTCTTTGTTGCTTGCCACTTCTTCGGGGGTGCCTTCGGCTATGGTCTGACCATAGTTGATGGCATGAATCCGATCAGAGATGGTCATGATAACCTTCATGATGTGCTCGACGATAATGATGGTCACGCCGCGATCGCGAATCGCCAGGATCAAGTCTATGGCCTCGTCCAGCTCCCCAGGATTCAGCCCTGCGGCAGTCTCGTCCAAAAGAAGCAACTCGGGCTTGGTAGCCAGGGCCCGGGTGATTTCCAACCGCTTGCGCCCGGCAATCGGCAGACTCGCGGCAGAGTTGTCCTTTTCTTGGAGCAGGTTGCAGAACTCCAGTGTTTCCATAGCTAATTTCTGCGCTTCTTTGAAGGTATTAACCCGACAGAGGGCAGAGGCAGTAACATTCTCCAGCACGCTCATGCGCTTCAGTGGCTTGACTACCTGAAAGGTGCGGCCGATGCCGAGATGGCAGATTTTATATGTCTTCATCCCCTTGATGCTTTGACCCTTGAAAAAGATGTCCCCGCCAGTCAAGGGGAAGTACTGATTGATGAGGTTGAAGATGGTGGTCTTCCCGGAGCCGTTGGGACCGATGAGTCCGAAGATCTCACCCTGCTCCACTTCAAAGCTTACACCGCCCACTGCCATTAGACCACCGAACCTCTTGCTTATCTCTTTTACTTTAAAGAAACTCACCGCTCGCACCCCGACATTCATTGGCTCTTGACAAAGAGCCGGCAGACAGGAAGGCCAACAAAGACAGAACTATTAAAATTATTCTCAGTTTCATACCTTACTTTCTCCCAGGTTTGGAACAGTTTCAAAATATTAGACGGTTCTTCGATGTCAGGTAAGAAAGTTTCTGTGATCAGTTGAGTTCCAGGTGAAGTTCATGGGTGGCAGGTCGACTTAGTATCATGTGTAGTTTGTATCCGCAATAAATCAGAGTGAAAATTCATACTAGCACGTTACACAAGGATTCGCTATCCCCCTATAAGATGTTGCGGGGAGTGAAGTTGGGATTCGTTCTGCAACACGATTCCTCTTAGAGAGAACCCATAACGTTGTTGACAGCCATGCTTCTCTTGATCAACTAACATTCCCTTGACCCATTACAGTCTCCCAGGCTAATAACATAATCATACCATGAGCTCTCTTTTATTAAAGAGATGCCAATGGGGCCGAAAGCTTGGGCACATCGCCCAGAGAGCTTCGGTGAGAGTGCACGTATTCTCAAAATCCGGTCTATGACGGCTACCTCTCTTCAGTTACGGAATACCTCATAGATGATTATGGTTGTAGATTTCACCACCGCGAAGGGATCGAAAGGGAGTTCTTAATTCTTACTACTCTCACTTCACTCACTCACTGTCACTGGTGTTACGACCCAATGATCCATAGACAAAGATGGGAGCAAGAGTGTCAGCCTCAGACAGAAAGAACAATTCTAGCAACGACCAATTAGAACTGACCAAACTACAGAAAGATGGCATCGCCGCGAAGCTCGCAAGAAATCCGGTGTTTCGATTCATGGGTATTGAACTGGTGGAGGTCGCTGTAGGGCATGCTACCCTGATGTTGCCCTGCCGAGAGGAATTGCGCAACTCCATGGGGTTGGTTCAAGGTGGTATCCTGGCGGTGCTGGCGGACGTGGCAGGTGGTGTTTCCCTCAACTCAGTGCTGCCTGATCCGTTGAAGGCGATGATCCCCACCATTGAATGTAAGTTGAATTTTCTGAGACCGGCCACCGAGGAAGATATAGTCGCCCGGGGCAAGGTGGTGCACCGCGGGCGACAGATTGCTGTTTGTCAAGTGGATCTTTCCACAGAGCAGGGGACCTTGCTGGCCACCGGGCTTTTTACCTATATGATCAAAAAAGTAAAGAGCTCATAGCGAGATGCACTGGCTCTCACCAACAATGGAGTTCTTACGACTTCACTTGACCACTAGTACCACGTCGTGGTATCCAGAAATAGCATAATCTCTAGGCTATAGCGCTTTCTTATTGCCCGAGTCTATGACCGTAAGGTAACGGCCTTAAGCCATCACCAATCAATTCCACTAAAGCATTCCGCATGCGACGGGACCTGAGGAAGTCGGATGCTAAAGGTAACCTCAAAACCCGGTACCACTTCCGTTTTACTTCCTTTCTTCTCGCAGCCCTAAACCGCCGGAGAGCAAAGCGCACCATGAGTCACCGAAAACTCTCCATAGAAGATCTACCACTTGGCCTCATCGCCCCTGAAGCCCCGTATAACGCACTTCTCGCCCGAGGCATCAAAGCCAGAGAGGACGGGAATTCTCTGTCAAGACAGGAGATGGACGAGATTGAGCAGAGACGTCGAGAAGTCTGGTCTGAGATTCAGGCCATGAAAGATCGCGGAATGAAGCACTATTCCCGTTATGTGGCCAGACAGCATGAGTTCAGCTACGATGAGCAGGGCCTCCATTTCGACTGGAAGAAAACAGATTTCAAGCGGATTGGTTACGAGAGCAACTACTATGCTAGTGATGCAGAAACAAAGACTCTAGTGCCTGTTGAACTCGACCCTGAGGGTCCTCGTGTCATCGTTTTCGCCAGCGGCCGAGCCTTTGCCGAGCGAAATGTCCGCCTGCTCCATCTTAGTCCGGAAGAAGCCATGGAGCATGCCAGATATATAATGGCCGCTCAGTGCCACCTTGCAAGAAGCCGCCTGGTACTGAACGCCGGATCGGATGGTCCGCAGGTGGCGGCGTTCGCCTATGACATGGTCACAAGTGAATTCGAAATCCCGGCCATGAGGCTTCAGTCCATTCTCGATCCTGATTTCATCCATCCCGTTTCCATGACGACTGCCGAACGGGTGTTTGGCAATCTCATCGCGGATGCCGAATTCACTGAACGAGGCACCTTCGTAAGAAAGGACCACAAGATTCTCGGCAAGCCCCTCGCTGACGCCGAGATCATTGATAGGCTTAATGGGCTGGTCCTGGTGGGAGGGAGCGTCGGCTGCGTCGTGACTATTCAGGCGACCCTCTACTTACGGCAGTTGCTTACTGAATTGGCAGTGTCCGACCCCGTGGTCGATCAAGCAATGAGCAGTTTCCTTATCATTAACCTTGGCCCCACAACCATCCTGCCTGTGGACCCGTGCACCAACCATCTCGCCGTCATCAACATGTCCGATGAATTCGTTTTTGCCGGCCTTGACGTCGGGCCACTCATTGCCAAGGCCAAAGCAAGTGGTCATTGTCTCGTTGCCAACCAAAAGCCGACTCCATCTGGCTCCTCAAGAGATGTGAGTATCATTCTCGATGGCCCGGGAACCACCTACGAGGGACCTGAGGGGAAGGTCTTCGATCCGGATGGCACCCATTTTGGTCACTCGTTGAAACATTACTTCACGGATTTAAGAGACCGCGGCTTTGCAAACCTCCTCGAGAGGGTTTTTCAGACAAGGGGCGCCTTCAATATTGCTGACCTCATGCATGAAGCCGAAGCTCACGGAGAAGTCAATCTCCGCCTGGAGGCCTAAAGAGAAAATGGTGTCAAATCTTGAATTGTGAATAGAGTAGTTCTATTTTCTCACGTAACGCAGCTTTATATTCCAGTCTATTCTTAACTCTTTTAACGATGTGCGAAATCGAAGAGTAAGTCAGTCCAAACAGCTGCCCAATTTCCTTATTACCAAGGACTCCGGTATTCCACATAAAATAAACTAATACATCTCGGTCATCACGTAAAGGTGGCGAAATACGTGCAGATCGTCGGACAGTTTCCAGGTCATATCCGATCTCTTGTGCAGCTTTTTCAAGTAACTCTTGCGGATTAGTCAAACGAGCTACTGATTTTTGCTGCGGTATTTCACTGTTAGGTTTTTCTGGCAAATACTTTTCTCGCATCCGGTCAACAAATTGTCTGGTACCCCAAAAAACTCCGTGTCGCAAATCCTCCCAAAGACGCTTCTCTTCGTTGGCGTATCCCCGCACCTTCTCCCGATAGGCTAGATGCCTATCCCCTCCCTCAAAACTGGACATTATTAGATCCATCGATAACCACTTAGGTGGTTTCCGACCGTAGGCATAGGCTAGATAGCTGCTCCACCGGTAGTCAGATAAGCGCTTGGCAATGCCTGCCCTAAGGGGATTGCGATGGATGTAGCAGGAAAGCTCAATTAGGTAGGCGTCGTTTTCAACTAAAATGCTCTTAAAGCGTCCTTGAAAAAGGTGACCGCTACGGTTGTGGCGTGCGTTGAAGCGATTGGTGTAGCTGACACCAAACCACTGCATGCTTCTAGACAGATTGGGCCGATGAGTTTGTATTAGCAGGTGATAATGATTGGGCATGAGAGTGTAGGCGAAGATTTCTACCTCGAAACGATCAGACATCTCCTCCAAAGTTGTGAGAAAGAGGTGACGATCCCGATCATCAAAAAAGATGTCTCTACGCTCATTTCCCCGGGATAGGATGTGGTAAAATGCCCCTGGATATTGTATTCGCCACGCTCTGCCCATGAGAGTTTATTATCAGATCAGCACATGATGTCAATAACTATTCACAATTCAAGATTTGACACCTATTTCAAAGCTGATAGGAAACGAGAAATGCTCCAGGACAACACCGTCCCCTTCCTCATTCTCTATCGGAGCTCTCCGACGACCTTTTCCACTTCTGCCAAAATCTTTCCACTTCTCAGAAGCTCCACCATGGTCTCGATGTCCTTGGACAAGACGCGGTCCTTCTCCAAATGAGGTACAGCATCGCGGATGGTCTTGTATGCCGCCAGGGTCCCTTCCCCCGGTTTCATGTTGGTGAAAAGATCCATGGCTTGGGCGCCGCACAAAAGCTCAATGGCAATGACGCATTCCGTATTTCTCACGATCTCTCTGCATTTCCTCGCTGAGATAGGCGCCATGGGCACGTGATCTTCCTTGTTGGCCGAGGTGGGGATGGAGTCAACACATGCAGGGTGGGAAAAAACCTTGTTCTCTGAAACCAGTGATGCAGCCGTATACTGGGCGAGCATGAGTCCAGAATTGATACCGCCGTCTTCGACCAGAAAGGCAGGAAGCCCACTGAGCTGGGGATTCACCAAACGCTCAATGCGCCTCTCTGAAATGTTGGCCAACTCAGCCACAGCCATACAGAGAAAGTCCAGAGCCAGAGCCAAGGGCTGCCCATGAAAATTTCCTCCATGCAAAAACTCTTCAGACTCCGGAAAGATGAGTGGGTTATTGGTGGAGGAGTTCATCTCCGTTTCCACCACCGTTTTGACGTATGTGAGGGCGTCCTTGGTGGCTCCGTGAACCTGCGGGGAACACCTCAGGGTATAGGCGTCTTGGACACGGGCGCAGTCCTTGTGGGAAGAGACGATTTCACTGTTTTGGGTAATTCGCGCCATGTTCTCTGCAGCAGCACCCTGTCCAGGATGGGGGCGCACCCGATGAATCCTCGGGTCGAATTCCGTTCTGCTGCCCATAAGCACTTCGAGGCTCATGGATGCAGCCAGATCGGCCATTTTGGCAAGCAGCAGAGAATCATAAAGCGCCAGTGCCCCAATGGCGTTGGTCATTTGGGTGCCATTCACCAGAGCAAGGCCCTCCGCCGCTTCCAGTTTAAGAGGTTTCCTATCACATTTTCTGAGGGCTTCAACGCCAGCCATCCTTTTCTCTTGATAAAAAGCCTCCCCCAAACCTATTAAAACCAAGGATAGGTGCGCTAACGGAGCCAGATCACCACTGGCTCCCACAGAGCCCTTCTCGGGTATTACGGGACAGACCCCGCGGTTCAAAAGGTCAATGAGGAGTTGAACCGTTTCCAGACGAATGCCTGAATGACCCCGAGCCAGATCCTTGATGCGAAGAGCCATGGTGGCCCGGACAGTCTCTGCGTCCAGGCAGCCTCCCACCCCTGCCGCGTGGCTCATGAGTACGTTTTCTTGAAGGCGCTGGGTGTCTGTCCGAGAGATGCTCTGAGTGCTCAGCGCGCCGAACCCTGTGGTCACCCCGTAAATGACCCTTTCTTCCTGAACCCATGTATCAACCAATTTTCGGGCCTCACGGATTCGCTGTTCGGATTCAGCGCTCAATCGCACCCTCACTCCATCTCTGGAAATTGCCACCAGATCTTCCAAAGTCATGCCGTCTATACCGAGAAGGATCTCTTTCATGAGAAATCATCCTTTGCGGAGTTGAGTTTGCACGTAAGCATCCACCTCTTGAAAGAGTGTGTTCACCCGATGAAGAGTCTCATCCACTTCTTGTTTACATGCTACAACAAATTCTTCATCTCTGAGACCGGGGAGGTTGATCAGCACGTTGTAGCCGGCCACCTCCGCAGCGGTCCGGGCGAGTTGTGCGGCCGCACCTCCATCGGTGAAAGTGTTGGGATTTCCCCGTTCCACGGCCTCCTTGGCCACCAGGATGAGCTTTTCCGTAGCCCGAAGTGTATCAAGAGGTATTTCTGCTGCTCTCTTTGAAGCTGCCTGGATAGCTTCGTGACGTGATGTTTTTTGTTCTTCTGTCTCTTTGGGCAGCTTGATAGCCGCGATGACCGCCTGATACGCTTCACTGTCTTTCTGTACCAGCCTGAGAAAGCGGTTTACGAGTTGGTCTGCGGTTTGCTGTACCATTTCCATGCTTTGCCAACCATCCTTGTAGGTATCCTTCCCCAGGGTAAGCTTCGCTACCATGAGTGAAAGAGCAGCTCCGAGGGCGCCGCAGAGGGCGGCCACACTGCCGCCGCCTGGAGTGGGATTTGCTGATCCCACTTCTCCGGTGAAATCGCGTATCGATAACTGTTCCAGCTTCAAGGCACATTCCTCCATGTAATAGTCAAGGTCCAAGGCACAGGGCATAAGGCTCAAGGCGGAATATTCAGCTAGCAGCCGGCAGCGTGCAGCTGGCAGAATTAAAGCTTACATTCTGGTTTTGCCGCCCGCTTGTCCTGAGCCTGCTTGCCCTGAGCTTGTCGAATGGACCGAAGGGCTACCTGCTGAGCAATTGCGCTATGCGACGAGTTCTCCCCGCTTATATACCGCCACCACAGGCGAAACTCCCGCGTGGTACGCTAGAACTACTGGACTCTCCCCATCCAGGAGCAGGAAATCCGCGGATTTTCCCACTTCCAGACTTCCCACGGATTGAGATTCCTGGATACTGTAGGCCGCGTTCAAGGTTGCCGCCACCAGGGCTTCATTCACGGAAAGATTCATGTTCAGAACAGCCAGGCCAAAAACAAACGGTACAGATTCCGTGTAGCACGAACCGGGATTGCAATCGGTTCCCAGCGCCAGGGGAACCCCAAGGTCCACCATCTTCCGGGCAGGAGCGTATGGCTTCCGCAGACTGTAAGCGGTTCCGGGGAGGAGTATTCCAACAACACCCTGTGCTGCCATGGCCCGAAGGTTGGGCTCGCTGGCGGCCAGAAGGTGTTCCGCCGAGACAACCTGGAGCTCTGCGGCGAGGCCTGCTCCCCCCAGGTCGTGGACCTCATCAGCGTGAATTTTGAGCCCCAGACCATTCTCCCTGGCTACTTCTAAAATCCGGCGGCTTTGCTCCAAGGAGAAGACATTCTTTTCACAAAACACGTCGCAAAACCGGGCAATGGACTGTTGGGAGACCGCCGGGATCATGTCCTCAATGAGATAGTCCACATAGGTATCAGGTGCTCCAGCATACTCCTCAGGCACGGCATGTGCCCCCATAAAGGTGGGAACCACATCCAGCGGTGTTTCCCGCCCCACGCGTTCAATGACCTGGAGCATCCTCAGTTCGGTTTTGGTCTCAAGACCATAGCCGCTCTTGATCTCAAGGGTGGTGGTACCGAAGCGGAGGGCAGAGAGAGCGTGTTCCAAGGTTACCGAGAAGAGCTCTTCCTCTGAACTATTTCGAACAGCTCGAACTGAAGAAAGGATGCCACCTCCACGGCGGAGTATTTCCAGATAGTCTGTCCCGGCAATGCGAAGGCCGAACTCTTCCTCTCGCCTTTTGGCAAAACACATATGGGTGTGCGGATCCACGAAGCCGGGAATCAGACAGAGTCCATCACAGTCTACCACCAGGTCCACATCTCCTGGGGCGGGTGCGGACAACACCTGTTTTTCCTCTCCGATGGCCTCGATGACCCCACCCTGGCACAGGATTGCCCCATTCTCGAAAAAGTGCACCTCTCCCTGTCGCTTCCCCGCCAGCGGCGCTCCAGGGTCCAGGGCTGTGGTAATCCGTGCGTTTCTGAAGAGTTTCCGCATCATGTCTCGTCATCTCCCAGCATCTCCAGTAAGCGGAGTTCAATCACCTGATTGAAGTGAAAATCGGCAATTTGCATGTAGTAAGCGACACTATCCAATAAGGCCGCAGCAGGGATCATACCGTAGACTTCGGTTTCAACCACCGCAACTCCCCATCTCTTTGCCTCCGTGCGGATGTGTTCCAGGACAAGGTGGAGTCCGTTCTCTTCATAGTCCACGATGTTCATGCTCACCTGCACCAGCCCTCGTTCCTCCAGGGGAAGTCCGATGGCTTTCACGTGGGCAAACCCGCCGTCAGAACCTCTGACCGTTTTGGCGATCTCCCTGGCAACCGTGACATCGTTGGTCTCCAGATTCACATTGAAAGCCACCAGGAACTTTCTCGCCCCGACCACGGTCGCACCTGCACTCGGGTGCAACTGTGGCTCTCCCACGTCGGGACGTTTCTCCGGGTTGGTAACCTCACTCTTTAGGGCCTCATATTGGCCCTTGCGGATTACTTCGAGCCGCTTACGTTCAGGCCTCAAGGCGGCTTCTTCATAGAAATACACGGGAATCCCGGTCTCTTCGTGGTATCTTCGGCCAAACGTGTGGGCCAGCTCCACGCAGCTCTCCATGGTGATGTTTCGGAGAGGCACAAACGGAACCACATCCACCGCCCCGATTCGGGGATGGCCACCTTGGTGCTGTTCCAGATCAATACGGGCAATGGCCACCTGGGTGGACTTCAAAAGTGCCTCTTGGATAGGGGCAGGTTCGCCCGCCAAGCTTACCACTAGCCGATTATGGTCTCCATCCGCCCGATAGTCCAGCAGTACGCACCCTTTCTGCGTGCGGAAAGGTGCAACGAGTTCCTCGATAACCTCGGATCTTCGTCCTTCACTGAAGTTGGGAACGCACTCAATCAATTGCTTTGCCATGAACTCAAAACTCCTTCACTGATATGGCCTGGTCTGTCAGAGGACGTGCATTATTTGATATCATTTTCTTTCTCGAATTCCCCCTGGACAACCCTTTCCACGAGCTGGTCGTTGGCCACGAATGGAATGGTGAGGTGATCTGCGGTTTTGTTTTCTTCATTGTGTTTCATGCCCACCAGAATTGCGTTTTCATTTCGGGCCCAGGCACGTCTGGCAACACCGCCCAGAACATCCCAGGATATTGCCGAACGGATGATCTCATCGACACTCTCGCTGCCATCGAGCACCAAGCCAAAACCGCCGTTTATGGCTCTGCCAATACCCACCCCGCCACCATTGTGGAGAGCGACAAAGGTCATGCCCCTGGAAGCATTCCCGGCAAAACAGTGCGTCGCCATCTCTGCCATAACATTGCTGCCATCCCTAATATTGGCGGTCTCCCTTAAGGGGGAGTCGGTGCCTCCGGGATCGTGATGGTCTCGGCCGATCATTATGGGTCCCACTTCACCGTCTCGAACCATTTCATTGAATTTCAGGGCAATCTGCACCCTCCCCTTTGCATCCTGGTAGAGAATTCTCGCCTGCGTACCCACAACCAGCTTGTTCTCCTCGGCATCTCGAATCCAGATATAGTTGTCTCTGTCTTGGCCGCGCCTCTTGGGGTCGATGCACGCCATTGCTGCCTTGTCAGTCTTGACGAGGTCATCATGCTTGCCGCTCAAGCAGACCCAGCGGAACGGTCCATAACCGAAGTCGAAGATGTGGGGGCCCATGATGTCCTCAACATAGGACGGGAAAATGAACCCATCTTTTTCGTCGACGCCGTTTCTGGCTATTTCCTTGACCCCGGCATCTAGCACCGCTTTCATAAAGGAGTTTCCGTAATCAAAAAAATACACTCCCCGCTCCACAAGTTTCTTGATAAGGTCAAAATGGAGCCGCAAGCTCTGATCAACGAGCTCACAAAATCTCTTTCGGTCTGACTGCAGCAGTCGGGTTCTCTCTTCAAAGGTTATGGACTGGGGGCAGTAGCCACCTTCGTAGGCGGCATGGCAGGAAGTTTGATCTGAGAGGAGATCAACAGTAATGTTATTGCTCACCACGTACTGCAAGAGGTCAACGACATTGCCGTAATAGGCAAGCGATCGAGGTTCGCCAGCTTGCTGCGCTCCAGCAGCCAAGGCAAAGATTTCGTTTAAATCAGACGACGCTGTCTCCACCCATCCCTGATCGAGCCTTGTCTTGATTCGCGAATGATCAACTTCGGCAATGACAGCCACAGCGCCGGCTATTTCCGCGGCCTTTGGCTGCGCCCCGCTCATTCCGCCCAACCCCGAGGAAACAAACAGCCGTCCCCTGAGGTCCTTATCACGGCCTATTCCCAGGTGCAGTCTTCCTGCATTGAGAAGCGTATTGTAGGTACCGTGGACAATCCCTTGGGGGCCGATGTACATCCACCCACCCGCCGTCATCTGCCCGTAGTTGGCCACGCCCATCTGTGCGGCAATCTCCCAGTCCTCTTGATTGTCATACATGCCCACCATGAGTCCATTGGTGATAATGACCCTCGGGCTGTCCGGCCTTGAGCGGAAAAGACCGAGGGGGTGGCCCGAGGAAACAACCAGAGTTTGCTCTTCGGTGATTACTTCCAGATACTGCTGTATCAACCTGTACTGCATCCAGTTTTGACAAACCTGGCCGGTCTCACCATAGGTAACCAGCTCATAGGGATAGAGGGCAACATCGAAGTCAAGGTTGTTGTCGATCATGACCTGAAGAGCTTTGCCCGCAAGACACTTTCCCCTGTATTGGTCAACTGGTTTTGCTGTGATGTTTCCAGGAGAGCGATACCGATATCCGTAGATCTTGCCCCTGGTGATGAGTTCCTGGAGAAATTCAGGGGCGAGCCGCTGATGAAGTTGCTCCGGAATATAGCGGAGTGCATTTTTGAGTGCGACCTCGGTCTGTTTCCGAGAAAGTCGGAAACCACGATCTGGCGCTCGCCTGATCCCATCAACGAACTCTGGCATTTCCGGCAAGCTATCAGGCAACTTGATCTCCATGCTCCTAGCGATATCTTCGTTGGTGAACATCACCATACCCCTCCTGATTGAGATGATTTTCACCCCAAATCCTGTTCATGAGCGGGGAGCAGCCACATAATACCCACCTAAGGTTTCAACTTAGCATGACACCCAGAGACAAGTAAATCTTTCTTAACCCCTGACTTTCTCTAAGATAGAACGCACGGGTTGCCTGCGAAACATAGAGCATCTGAGCCACCGCTGGCTCACTCTCCCATGGAAGAAAACGACCGTCAGGTGGTGAACCAAACCTTGGCAATAGACGAAAAGAGCCTTCCATATGGTGGGAATATGCTTCTTTGTGGAGCAGGCTACCCCTTCGGTTAAACGAACCCCTGAGTACAGAGCCTAGCCATTTTCATTGGGCAGCACAGCTACCTGTCCTGCGTTACTGGGCTATCCTGAGCGATACCCATCTCTCATCAACTCTGTAACGCGCGAGGAGGTGTTGCGGGTGGCACAAGGTTACCTCCACCCGGAGAAATCTATCTTGGTTGTGGTAGGTGATGTAGATGATATCCGCGACCTGGAACTCACCATCACCGTATGTGCCTACAAGCCACTAAAAAGAGGGCTGGAATTGGTGCGAAAGAGGCAATTGAGGAAGGGTGATGGTGAAGGTACTTCCCTTACCAGACTCACTTTTAGCATTGACATTACCACCGTGGGAACGGGCAATTGCTTGAACGAGGCTAAGGCCAAGACCGGTACCTCCCTGTGCCCGACTTCGATCACACCTGTAGAACCGTTTAAATATATGAGGAAGATCATTCTCAGAGATTCCGATCCCCGTATCACTGACGGAGAGCGTAACCTGCCCATTTTCTGCACTGACCGAAATCGTAACATTCCCTGCAGTTGGAGTGTTCTTCAAGGCATTATCGAGGAGATTGGCAACCATTCTTTGGAGCTTTCGTGGCTCTCCATAGACGACACATCGGTCAGGCAAATCAGTAATGATTTGCACGTCATTATCCTCAGCTATGGCCTGAAATAACTCACACGCCTTCCGGATCACACCAACAATGTCAACCTCCTCCAACGTAAGCTCGGCCGCCCCTGATTCTGCTTCTGCGATATCCAGCATGGTGTTTATTATTCCCAGGAGACGATCACATTCCTCTATCATGCTGGCCGCAATTAGCTTATGCTCTTCGTTGGCGGGCGTGGTGGTTAATGCCATTTCAGCGGCGCCACGAATTCTCGCAAGCGGGCTTCTCAGGTCATGGGCGATGTTGTCACTCATCTCTCTCATTTCTCTAATCAACACATTGATGCGATCGAGCATGTAGTTGAAGGTAGTCGCAAGTCGATCGATTTCGTCTCCTCTGGCTTTAACAGTAACGCGCTCGTCTAAAGCACCTTTTGATATCTCGAATGCTGTTTCAGTAACTTCCTCAACACCGGTCAGAGCACGTTTGGCCATGAGCCAACCGACCAGAGCAGCAAGGATTACCATAACAGCTATGAGTGGAACGAATATCTTACGATGTAGCTCTAGGAGTTCCGCGTCTTCCTCTAGTGGTTCCCCTATCTGCAAAACCAGGTCAGGGCTAATGTTGCCGTAAACGGTGCGAACTTGATACTCCTGTTCGGGGAGATTGAGGGTCTCGAGAACATAATCGGCACCATTTTTCAGCTTCTCCAAGGCATGGTCGCCCGGACCTACACTCCGCCAAGGTGACATTTCTGTGGAGACCAGCTCCTCGCCATTGAGTGATAGCAACCGCAGAAATATATTGTCAGCCCCATCGGACAAAGCCTCCCAAGCCATCTCAGCCTTGACCTTGTCAATCCCTTCTGTGGCTAGCATATTGGCATACTCTTTCACATCGTCCACAAGGTCTTGGTCCCTACGTTCTTTGATCACTGTTGAGATCACGAAGTAGAAGGCCAGAAAAGCCACCAGGGTGGATACAGTGAATATCCCTGCATACCAGAGGGTTAATCGAAACGCCAGCGTGCCCGGCAGCCTAAGAATCTTCCTCAAGTACATAACCGGCTCCATATACGGTATGAATCAGCTTATTCTCAAAGTCTTTATCGATCTTATCCCGCAGTCTGCATATGCGAACTTCCACCACGTTCGTCTGCGGGTCAAAATTATAATCCCAGACATGCTCCATAATCATGGTCTTGGAGACCACACTCCCCGCATTGCGCATAAGGTACTCAAGCAAGGAAAACTCAAGGGGTGGCAGATCGATTTTCTGCTTCGCTCTCATAACCTTGCGGGTGCGAAGATCCATAGAAAGGTCACCAACCACCAGAGTGGTAGGCTCTGCTGTTCCAGTAGCCCTGCGGATTAGTGCCTGAACGCGTGCGAGAAGCTCAGCAAAGGAAAATGGCTTCACTAGATAATCGTCGCCCCCTGTCTGCAGCCCTTTAATTCGATCATCTACTGAGCGTTTTGCGCTCAGAATAATTACGGGTGTAATGTTTTTGCGTTTTCGCAGTTCATCTATAAGAGTGAGACCGTTAAGTTTGGGTAGCATTATGTCGACGATGGCAGCATCGTACGGTTCACTGAGAGCCATATGAAGGCCGTCCTCACCGTCGGCACAATGGTCCACAGCAAAGCCAGCCTCCTTGAGTCCCTTTACTATGAAGGAGGCAAGCTTCAAATCATCTTCAACCAGCAGAATACGCATGGGAACTACCTCTGGAAAATGTTAGCATTGAGCAAATGATATCTAACACATTGGGCCCGAAGGGTAGCATCGGTTTGTTCGGCTACTTTACGGCGCAAATGATGTCGACCTATAGTAAGAGACCGGCAAATCCCTTCAGTTCATACTCAGAATAAAGAGGGCAATGAGGCCGGTCTTTGTTAGTGATTGAAATCCAGTATATACCAATCTGTTTCAAAATCCCAAGAAGGAGAGACGAACAGTCCAGATTGTAAATTTATCGGTAAGCTGGCCTTGCTGAGTTCAGCCTTAATTCTCATCTGATAACGGTTACCATTCTCCAACAAGGTAAATGGAAGAATTTTGAAGTTTCTTATCTCAGTCATTACTTTCTGAGCCTCATCAAAAGACTCTGTTACCAATACTTCATCAAGTTCCCAGAATCGTTTGGTAACGAATTTCTTTCTAAGAACATCGTACTTCATCATCTGGTCTATCCTTCTGTCAACTATCTTCTTATCGATCCAGAAGTCTCGAACCTCGTAAAATACAACTAAAAACGTAAAGGTGATAGGTGTTCCATTCAAGATTACTTCGTGAATCTGTGGGGAAAAAGCATTCTCTAACGTAAAACTCACAGTAAGATTTCCATTTGTGCTGTCTAAAACTATGTTCTGCAAGACTGCTTTGTTTGCATATGCAGAATTGGACACCCATATGAACATGAGAAAAATGATGACAAATGTTTTAATTTCTTTTTCCATCACTATAGATTTAAACGACACACCCATCCCCAGAGCTCGATCCCGCAGACCGAGATGACCTCGCAAAGGCCTTCTGGTGCAAGGACAAGTCGTGCTCACCACATAGGTGTAATTAAGAGGGCGGGACTCCATTCGCCCTCTTCCGTGCAAAGATCCAAGATGCGAATGGAGTCCACGGATCCCAGGGAGGTGGCGTCTGAGCTTACTCCTACAAATCCACCTCTACCTCTGTGATGGTAGCATTTCCGCTTGGTTCGATCGCTATCACCTCGGCTTTGTACTCGCCTTGGATTCCTTCTAGACTGTCCAAGAACTCTGGCGGAACCGTCACCTGTTCGGCCGTGGCCGGGAGTTCGAAGTCAAGCACATGCGTTTCTCCAGTCCCATTCTGCTCGAACTCGAAGATGACCACGTAGCGGGCAATTGTAATCGACTCTTCTCCACACACCAAAGGATCAGAGTCATTGTTCAACTTATGTGTAACTGATTCCCAACTGATGATGAAATTACCATCTGCATCCTCTTCTGCCGAAACATCGGGCGCGCACGGAAGGTTATGCGTCAGCCTCGACGTACCTCTCAATCTATCTCCTTCCGTCGTCTGGCCTTCGAATCTGTACGTTCCCTCTGGGAAAAGGTCGAGGAATTCATCGAGGG
>CAYFXH010000060.1:0-12554 GCA_964346905.1 uncultured Desulfobacteraceae bacterium
CTCGTCCGGAATGACGGGTTCAGCGAATTGTGACATAGTCTCAAAGGAGAAACGAAATTGTTTGCGGACCTAACCCGATAGGCGTATTGAGAAATGTGAAATGAGAAATCACGTTCTGCGGCGTGGGCTTCGCGCACTAATAGACGAGTTTTCCGAGTGACTTAAGAATCAGCGTGACCCCCATGGCGAACATACCGGTGAGGCCCATACCGCAAGAAAACCCCGCCAGAAGCACTGGTGCATACTGTCGCCACATGGCACCGTAACGTTTGAGAAAGAAGAAACGACCCAAAAACGCGCCCACCACCTCCAGAATCAGGCCATGGGGAGTGCTTTGACCCAGACCGCGAACAACCCCATACACGAGCAGTACGGGAAGGCCCAACAGATTGAGCACTATGTAAGTAATGAGACCAAAACCCAGACCACTGACAACATAGCTCCCTTTCAACGCCTGGAAAAAGAGGGAATCTCCTTCAAGAGTGGACGTCTGCATCAGCAAGGTGTTAAGTGCCTGCAGATGCCAAAGCTCCTGAGCATAAGGATAACTACTGGAGGGAATGGGCGCCAACCGCCAGATGAATTGGGAGAAGAGAAGACTTGCCACCATGACCACCGGAAAAACCACGATCTCAGCCTTGATGATTCCACGGATGCTGGTGCCGGTGAGTTCTATCTTTCGAAACTGTACGGTGGCCTCCCCGTAATTGTGGATAGGAATGGGAGCATACCAGATCTCGATGCCCTGGTAGCCGAAGTACTTCGCTCCGGCAATAAAGCTCACTTCACGCACCAGTGGTAGGCTGATGAACTGCCCAGCAATGCCCTCCATGCGTGCGGTAATATAGGAAATGACGGGGGTATAGATGAATCCGTAGCCAAGGAAAAAGATCCAGGGGAAGTTGGGCACCAGCCAGATACAGAGTCCGGTGTAAGCCAAAGTTGAGAACACATAGATGCCGATGGAGATCCAGAAATTAAAATCGCCCCGGCCCGGTGGTGGCCTAAATAATTCACGAAAGCTAGCTCGTTGACCCGCAGAGCTGTTGCTGAAGGAGCGAAGAACGTACCAGATGCCTATAAAGCCAATGGCCAGACCCAGGCCAATCCCAAAACTCATGTAGAAGTCAAAATTATTAGCAAAAACCGTGTCAACCGTCCCCATGCCCGGATGCCAGCGCTGCAGTATCCCATGATGGTAGAGAAAAGGATTGGCAACCACCGTGATAAGCAAGCCTACCAAGCCCCCTATCACCGCCCAGAACGGCAGCACCATACCGATAAAAACCAGCCCCAGGTCGAGCTGTAACCCTGTAGCCACCGCGGGAAGTACGTCCTCGGTGTGGCGGGTAAAGTCAACCCAGGGAATGGGAATGATCCGAATTGGCTCAGTGAGGAGCAATCCAGATACAGCAGGCAGTAACACATAAAGCGCCCCAAATGTCAGGCCGATAACCCCGCCAATGGAAAAAACACGCCACTTCCAACTCTCCTGTTTATCTTCAGTGGACTCAGCCAGCGCCATGGTTCCCAAGGCCCCCACCGGTGCCATGGGGAACGGAAGTTTTTCCACATCTGAGGTAATCCGGTAGAGAGCGTATCCCAGACCAAAATGGTCAATGCGCTGAACGATCTGGGATCCCACCAGAAGCAAAATTGGGATCATCCAGTCGCGGTGAAAGAAGGTGCGCTCCAGGAGCGAATCGGAGCCTGGTTGTGGCGCCACCCACGAAGGGATGAATTCGGTGAGCCCCAACATCTTGGCAGCATCTGACTGGACCAGATACTGATTCCAAAGCAAACCCTGGAAGGGGGAGGCCAGGGCCGCCCCCGCCATGTAGTAGAGGAGGAAGATTTCTTGCTGCTTCAGTTCGGAATAAGATCTCTTGGCAAGCTCCGCAAAGAGAATGATGGTCACCCAGCGGGCCGCCGGACCGATGCCAGTACCTATGACCAACTGAAGGTACATGCTGCCCGGCATCATGAGAAAACCTATGAAGATGGCGCCAACGACGGTCTTCCAGTCAAAGCCTTCCTCAAAATGATCGGGCGGCGGCAGCAAATCGCGGTATTCTTTGAGCTCTTTGTCGTCGTACATGATGTTGAGTAGGTCTGCAGGTTCGCAGGTTTAGCCAGTCTACCAATTTCCCAGTTGAGCCCGATGCGTCACTTGGCAGCAGACAACAGTGAGTAAGCAGGAGAATATACTCTTATCCGTTACAAGATGTTGTGTATTTCTAGAAAAAACCGCCAGGCCTTCGCAATGGTTACCCGAACAAGAGTGAACCAATAAGATAACCAATGATGATGTCGTCATCTCTCTTTCTGCTCACTGCTCACTCTTTCCTACGTGGGCAGCACCTGATAGCTGGCAAAGGTGAAAAGCCCCACCAATGCCCAGGAGCCCGCCATGAGAAAATCCCCCAAAATCAATCCGATGAAAAAGAATCGTATCTTGTTGAACAGCGATACCCCGCCGTATCTGAGACTCAAATGGTTGCAGAGCCAGCCGATCAGGAAGCTGAACCAGAGAATTCGCATTGCTGAACTGTAGGTCGTCAAGTAGCCGATGGGATGGATGGGCCACCAGTAAAACCGTTGATAGAGGATCACTAAAACCAGCATAACAACTGCACCAACAGCTGAGAATATCAGCACCCAACGTTGCGGCTCCCCCGGCGCTTCCAAGAGCCGTTGGACGTTCTCATATACGCCAAGAGTTGTGCGGGTGGCCCAATCCATCTGGAGCTCGCGAATGCCATACTTGTGAGACAGCACCAACATCGCCACAAAAGAGACGAGTACACTGGCAAGAACAGTAAGGAGAATACCCGCAAAAATGAGACGTTTGTTGCGGATACCCTCACTCACCTTGGCACCATGAACCAGAGAAGGCATCATGGATTCCCGTAAATCCACGAACAGAACCTTCTGCATGACCGCGGCCATGAGCAACCCCAAGTTGGTAAAAAACCGGGAGCCGAAAAAAGAGAGCAGTCCATCAGTGGGCGCCGCCGATAGGGTGAAATACGGAATGCCACCCTGGCAAATCACCTTGCTTGAGACCACTAAGATGAAAAAGAACGTTCCGAGAAGCAAGAGCGCTACCTTTAGCGGCATGCCGTAATATTGGCACCAGAAAACTAGCAGACCAGTTCCCAGCCAGAAACCCCAGCCGGAAAACCGCAGAGAGACCCACTCCACCTCTGACTTACCCCTCTGACTCATAAAGAAACACTGCCGTACCGCCTCCCGAAGATGGTAGCGCGCAAGCCAGAGGATAAAGAGAAAAAAGATTGCGTAGGAGCCGAGTATTTGAGTCTCTTCTGGACGAGACAGCGTGGGCCCAAAAGTGACACCGAGGGCAGCCGCAGGTATGTTGTAACCGAGTACACCAAGCAATCCAAACAACAGCCCTCCGAGCAAGAAAAAAAACCAGAAACTGAAAGAAATCTGCCGGGACGTAAGAAAGGCGAAGCCGATAAAGGCCGGGTAAATATAGATTTTGAGCTTGTGGAAGCCTGAAAAAAGACCATGTTTTGGAAAATATGGCCCAGCAAGGATCAACGTAGGAATCTGGGGTACCGCTGGAAAATAGAAATGAAGTCCGTTGATAAGATGCAAAAAAACGGTGGCAAGCAGACCCACGATCAGGAAGCGATTAGCGAGAAAGCGCCCAAACCGGTTTTCCGCCAGAGCCTCCTCCATAAGTTGCGGAACCCGGAGAAGTGGAAAATTCATCTTCTCGTTGGTTATCCACTGCTGGCTGAAAATATCCACTAAACAGAGCATCACCCAATAGCAGAGGAGCACAAAGCCTGCCCAAGTAAGGAGGGGCGGTAGCCAGCTATCCCAAGGGACTTGCCAAATCACCTGCCACCAGCCCAACTGACTGCCCTTCTCCAGTCCATTGTAGAGGAGTTCGATGGCGTGCTGGTCGTTTGGATACCAAGCTTGGGGCAACAGTGGCTGAATTACTTCCTCCCAGCGATTGCCAACGCTGGCAAAATGGTACGGTGCGGTCAGATTTATGAAAAAGGTGCGGACCAGACCAGTGTAGGCAGTTCCCGAGGCAATGACCATGAGAATCCAAACTACGAAGAGTTCACGGCCGGAGAGCCAAGTTGAGGAAAACCGCACTTTTCCAAGCGCGGCAATCCCCACAGAGATACAGAAAAAAATAAAAAAAGGGGCCAGGGGGAAGTGACCGCCTCCCAGCGGTGTGGCGTTAAGGTAGGCATTGTTAAAGGGCGTAATGGCGCAGATGAGGACCCCAAGTACCATCCCTAATACAATTGCTCTCAGTCTTACCCGACTTTCTGACATACCCGCGTGGTCCTCAGTCAGAACACTAGGCTTTGCAAACCAAGCACCATTCCAGTGGTGAGGCTATGCTGCAGGTAGGCATTGAGCACTACACTACCAATACGTTGTACATGTAGGTGGGCACGCTTACGGTTGGTTGCCCGTTATTGGTCGCTAGGTACCCGGCGCACCGTATTCTTGCGTATCGAGGTATGGTGCTTACCGCTTTCTGCTCGAGGGACGCTGCGCTCAGCGCTTCGCGCTAGGTCCAACTCAGTGCCGCCAGCTCCTCGGAACCATATTCAGTAGCCAGCAACTGCTCATAATAACCCTGAGCTTCCTCGTCTAAAGAGCGCCATACCAGCAATTGCTTGCGGAGATCATCGAAAAAGGCCTTGTTAATCCGTTTCCAGGAATTAGCCTCGCCCGCCTCCCGTTGCACTCGGACCTCAATCTCCAAGTATTCGGGATCCTCAGGCGCAGGGCAGAAGGAGAGGTTGACGAGCTGCTTAACCCCGAAATCGAAGGGGGCCAGCCACACCCGGGTGCTTAACTGGATGCAGTCATTTTCGCAATGTTCAGGACCCTGAAATCCGGAAAGCTCAGTAATAGGGCAGTAGAACGCCAGGGAAATATCATCAGTGGTAAAGAGCCCATGGGAGACATCCTGGTGTGCGAGATAGTATTCCCGCAGGTAGCCGCCCACACCTAGTTGCTCCCGGTATTTCAGCAGAAATGGCAAGGTAACCATGAGTACGTTTTCCTTTGGCTCTGGCAGCGTCCAGGCACGTCTCACGTCGGGGATGGCAATGGCTGCTGCCACCCGGGAGGGATAGATCACCGATACCAGAACAACCAAGATCACCAGGATCATGGCGGCGACTCCGGCCAGCGATGAGTAGTTCACCGTAATTCCTTGCCAGAGTGAGGTGGAGGCAAAAAGCACTGCGCAGATCTGGGCCAGCAAATAACCCAGCACCACGCTGAGCACCGCGAATGCCAGTGCTTCGGCAATGAAGAGGAAAGAGACGTGGAAAGGTGCCAACCCCACCGAAGTGTAAACCCCAATTTCCCGCTTTCGCTCATAGACACTGCCTATCATAGTATTGAGTACTATAAGTACTGAGATCAACAGTGGAATAAGGATATTGGGTACACCGCTGTAGCTTAGAGCATCGGAGGCGTGATACATGAAGGTTCCGTCACTTTCTCCGGTGAACAGGGTCAGGCCAAAGCGGTCCACCAAATTCCTGGCGATGGCGCTCGTCAACTCAGGGGACTGGGGCCTCACAGCGAGAGCCTTGAGATTTCCACCTAATGCCATCACCGTCTGATAAGGCACGATCACGGTGAGATCTCCCGGAATGTGTTGATAGCGACTCTGAAAGGCCTGCACGTCCTCCCCAGCCTCTATGGCCTCCATCTCCACCTCGGTAACCTCCATAACGGCTTCGCTGGGGAATATAACTGGTGTTAATGGCTCGCCGTCTAAATCTAAATGACCCTCCAAGCCGTCACCCCGAAAGCAACCCACCACCCCAAAGTCCATGCCCCAGAGTGACACTGTCGCCTTTTCAGGTTCCTGCAACGAGACTCCGAGGCTCCGCGCCAGTTCATCCGAGAGGAGCAATACCTGCCGCTCGTCCGGTCGAAACCAGCGCCCACAACTGAGGATTTTCCCGAGCTGACTCACCTGGGGTTCTCGATCGCTCAAGCCCACCACACCCCTTACCATAACTGACTTCCCATCCAGGCTAAGGGGGAACACCGTCGCCTGGGTGCGATCTTTGTTTTCCAACCAGACCCGCGGCACCACTGCTGCCTGGCCTTGAAACTTGTTCTCTACTGTGCCCAGTGCTTCGGGCGGCAAAGTTTCCCAGTTTAGGATTTTTAGAAGCAGGCCGTGATACGGGGAACGTTCCTGCAAGTGCAGTCGGCCACGATAACGTAGGCTCTTGACCGTGGTGAAGCTCATGATGGTAAAGGTGAGAATGACCAGGGTGACGCAGGTGAGTATTGTGCGAATAGGACGACGCCGCAAATTGCTCACCCCCAGGACAAAGGCTGCTACAAATGCTTTCGTTCGACTTATCTCGGAAGCTTTTGTTTGACGGGCCCGCTGCTGAAGCAGCACCATTTCCTGTTCAAAACGGCCGATTATGATAAAGGCCACGATCACTGAAAGACCCAAGATAAAAAAGGCGAGGATCACCACTAATGGACTGTAGGTGAGCTGAAATGCCGGGTGCACTGCGTATATGACAGCTATAACGAACCCCAGAATGAGCAGAAAGGCAATGATACGCTTGTGGATGTCCACAAAAGAGAAGAGCAAACGTTCGAGACAATAGGCAAAGGGGACAAAAAGCGCCACATAAAAGAGCACCCCGAACAGCACATCCTTCTGTGTCTTTTCCACATCATTATATATCCGGCTTGCCAAAGCCCAGGACGTTCTGGCCTCTTCCATAAAGCGATCGTATTGAAGCGCGTTCAATGCCTCATCGGCTCTCTGGAGAGCCTCAAGTCCTTCTTGTTGCAGGGAACGGATTCGGTCATTATTGATGCCGTGGTCCTCCAAGTTACGTATCCGCGACAGCAGGAGATTCCACATATCAGAAGCTACCCGGTATTCAGTGGCTGGGATGATTGGCCAGTTCTCAACTCGATAGCCCCTACCCTCGGGCTTGGAGGGTTCGGAATTGAGCAAGATAAACTTCCGCTTGAGCACTGTGTCCGATAGGGTAAGTTTGAACGGCGTGACCGCTTCTAAAAAAATATTGGCCATGGTTGAAGAGCGGGTGTCAATCCTGCTCCACCAGTAACGGAGCGGTTTCGCCTCGCTGCGCCCGTCTATGAGCTTGATCTTGGTCAGGTAAGCGAAGGTACGTGGCTCCAGGAGGTCGAAAATGGTGGTCACCCGGCACCCGAACATAACCAGATCGGTCTCCATAAAGCGGCGTCTCATCTTGACTCGGTAGGCTGCCTTGCCGGTCATCGCCTTATCGACGGCCCAGATGATTTCTCCGTTGGCTGGGTCAAACTGAAATCCCTCCAGAATCGCCTTGTGGACCGTGTGCTTGGCGTCGGCAAGGCCCCTAACGTGAAAAAGACCGGCGGTGTCCACCATGGTATAGAACAAACTGGGTCCTTGATAGGTGAGGATGAGGGTTCCGGGAGCAGGCTGATCAGGGAACAGCTCTCCCTGACGGATGAACTTGGCCCGGCCGGTGAGTGTGGAGAAACCCTGAAGGGGGAGGCGGTCCGAACTCAATTCAGGCTCATGGGTCAATCGTGTAATGAGCCCGGAGAGCAGCCGACTCTGTTGCTTCAGATAAACCAAGTTCACCCTCTCCGGCTTATCATAGGGGGTTCCCCAGGATGGCCGGGCGTCATTGACCGTCACCAGGCTGAGTCCCAAAATTCCCGCCAGACTGCTCACCTCACCACCGAGTGCAGGACGATCGGGGAGGTAACTCTGCCAAGAACGCAGTGGGCTCGGACGCAAGGTGTCCTTATAAAGCTGCGGTAAGCCGAGTTCCTCTTCCACCTGCTGGCTCAGACGAGTCAGTGTACGGCTGATGGGAGAGTAGATCGCTGTCCGGTTAATTTGAGATTTTAAATCATACAGCCAGCCATCATTAAAAGCGCCGATCCCGTTACCATGGCTGGAAAGGTGCAACGAGATAGCTGCGGTGAGTTCATAGTCACTGAGGAGCCGGCGCAAACGGCGAGTACTTTTCAAGCATTTCAATTGCTCCCTGCCGTCAGCAAGAATATCCTGGTTGCTGCGAACTGCCGCCGGAATGAGTGCCTTTAAAACCTGCCGTTCTTCAGGGGTAATACCCTGGTATGAGCTGCGCCAGCTCAGCTGGCGCAGGAGGAACCGTCGGCTGGCCAACTGCTGAATCAGTGCTTGAGTTTCATCAGCCCTCTTTTCAAGGCGGAGTTGCATCAGCCGCTTACTGAGTGAATCCACCTCGATCTTGATCTGTTCGCTCAGGACCTCCCGCAAACGCTCGGCACTCTCTCCGCTCGATTGATCCAAAGCAGCAGGTGATTTCAGAGCTGCCAGAGCCTCCTCAGCGGTTTTGATACGATTCTCCAGTTCTCTTTGTAGCTTCCTCTGTTCTCTGCTTCTGGCCCGTATAGGCCAGATAAGTTCGCGCATCCCCGCCAGAGCCTGGGCGTGCCCACCGGTCCCTACCAGAAGCACAGATCTGCCTGGAGGCTGATCCCGGAGACTACGTGCCAACTCCAATAGAGACGCGATGCTACTCGCCTCGTCAGCACCAGGTGACATCCCTGACACTAAAGCGGTGCTATCGTAGAATGCCTCCACAACCATAAGTTGTCCCTTGAGTTCCGGATCCATTCCCTCGATAAGACCGTAAATATTCTCGCCTATAACCCGTCGCCAGCCGCCCGCTGAGGCCAGGACCACATGTGGGGCAACCCGGCCGTTCGTCGCAGTCTCGAAGGCACCGAACAAGGATCGCGCCTGTGAAAGCTCCACCCAGAAACGGGGGAACTGTATAGCTGTCAGCTCATATTTGTCCTTAAAGAACCACTTGGCCGAGGGACCTCGGTCCACATAGATGAGAGCCTTGGCTCCGAGCATAGCAGCATTGATCCAGTTCTTGCCGGAATCGAGCTCCATCAGGATGATGCTGCCTTCCACCTTGAAGCCGTTGAAGTGGTGAAGTTGGCCTGTTCCTACATAATACAGCGGACCTTCCAGACCAGAAGCGGGGGTAACTTGCGCACTGAGTGCGTTGAGTTGAAGTGGTTTGATGGGAGCACTCCGTCCCTTTATGGTGATACTCGCGCTTTGATACTGGGGTACCGGTATCAGGAATTGTTGTCGACCCACCGGTTTGATCCCCAACCCTTCAAAAGCCTCCTCAATCAGATCAGCCGCTTTCTTAGATCCGGGGGTTCCGGTGGTCCGGTCCCCAAGTTCAGCCAACTGCTGGATTAACGCTACGCTGTTCTCCGCAGCCAGGGCAAACCACGGATCTGACCAAGAGAGAACCACCACCAATGTCAGAACGGACAAAACATGCCAATACTTTGTCCATCGCAATGGCGCTGCCTTTTTTCTCCTGGAGAATACGGTTGTCATGGTCAATGGCCTAGCGGATCACTTCCTGCTGTGGTTGGAAATAGGTAATTGCCCAAGTAATGATTAAGGCCGGGGCGCAATTTGACCCACCGAGATGGCGAGTTGTTCTCGTTCTTCGACTCTGTCTATGCGACCATCTCGAATCCAGACGACCCGATCCGACACACTCAGCATTTTAAAATCATGCGTGGCAGAAATAATGGTCACGCCTTTCTCTTCACTCAGACGTTTCAGCAATTCGATGATCTCTTCACCCGTGGTCAAATCGAGATTGCCGGTGGGTTCATCCGCAAGGATAATAGCAGGATCGTTTGCCATGGCTCGAGCAATTGCAACACGTTGCTGCTGCCCTCCCGAAAGCTCAAAAGGCTTGTGCCGAAATCGATCTCCAAGGCCCACCAGTTCCAAAAGTTCGAGGCCTTTCTCCACCGCTGCGTCGTTATGCATCCCGCCAAAGATCATTGGCAACGTAACATTTTCCAGTGCCGTCATAACTTGAATCAGATTGAATGTCTGAAAAATGTACCCAATCTTGCGGCAGCGCAGCCAGGCCAGTTCGTAGGCATCTAGCTGGGCGATATCGACCTCGTCAATAAAAACCTTACCGGAGGTAGGCTTGTCCAAGCCTCCAATCATGTTGAAAAGCGTACTCTTGCCTGACCCTGATGGCCCCATGATGGAGAGATACTCCCCGGTACGAACTTCGAGATCAACCCCCCGCAGTGCCTCCACACTGAGCTTTTTCAATTGAAAAACCTTGGTAACCGCTGATACTCTCACGATGTTGTGGAAATTGGACATGATTACTTACTGCCTCTAGGTTTGCAGTTTGCCCCGCATACTGTCCTGAAGCACATTTGGCGAAATCTGCGTATGCAACCTACAGTTACACCGCCAAACTGGCTAGACAGACGTAACTGGCCAAACGAAATCACTGTTCCACCCGCATGGCCTCTACTGGCTGCATTCGGGCAGCGACTATAGCTGGGTAGATCACACCAAGCAGGCTCAGAACGCAGCCGATTGTTATTGCCAGAGCAAGGGATTTGGCCACTGCCAGCCAAGAAATATGTTTCCAGGCGATCAGGCCGAAGCGAATCAGCCCGCTCAACAGTGCAGCGATACCGCCCAACAACGAGCCAATACCTGCCCCTGCCAACCCTTGCATACCTGCTTCCAGAACAAAAAGGCGAAGAACAAAGCTGTCCAACGCTCCCAAACACTTGATGGTGCCGATCTCGCGAAAGCGCTCGGTCACCGCCATGAGTTGGGCATTTACAATGCCAACAACGCAGACCAGGAGTGAGAGGAAAACTATCCAGCGCTCCTTGGCACTGCTTCCCGTGGAGGTTGCTCCTGGCTCCAGATCATAGCCAGCGCGCACTAACGTTTTGTATAGCCCAGGGTCCTGCGTCTGTAACATGCCATTGGCCGCATCTGTGCCCACGCGAACAAAGCTCAAAAAAGAGACCGCCAGCACCAGGCTCATGGTAGTGATCAGGGATCGGAAAAACCGGACACGGATACTCTTCAGGCTAATTTCAAGTGACTTTTTAAAGGGGAGAACCACCTGTCTGGCAATTCCTGCCTCTTTGTCTGCAGATGCGTTAAAAACCATCGTTTCACTCGTGGTTTACATCCTCAACGGCCAACTTAGCTCAAACAGTTAAAAATAGCACAAAAGGAGTTTATGGGAAAGCCTGAATGACCCTGCACTGTCTCTTTATCCGCTTCTGCTACAGCCCTCCTCTAGCAGGGTGCCCAGATGGACAAGCCTAACGATATTCCACTGCTTCAGGGCGGGCAGAAGTATCTCCAAGAAGTCAAAAGCCGCATCGTTCATACGCTGATGGTGAATCATGATTCCACAGAAGCCGCTGATCAAACTCTTGCCAAGCTCATTGAACAGACCGTGCCAGCCGCTTTCAGCATCCTTCTCTTTTCTGGTATGGAGATCTACAGATACTGGAAAATCAGGTACTGCGGCTGGAGAAATCGGGTGGGCTTCCAAACTACGGGAGAGTGCCTTGTAGCCCAGCTCCTGGAGAGCACTGAGGGTTTCCTGGTCGCATCGGTTCCAGGGCGGAGTAAAGGCTGGGAGCAAGTCTTCTCCCATAAATGCACTGAGTCGCTGGAAACCCAAGTGCAGATCTTTTTTCTTCCGGGAAAATGGTCGGCTGGGCCCAAACTCAAACTTTTTACCATGCGGCTCATGATTGAGATGACGCCAGCCATGTTGCATCCAACCCCACAAACTCCAGTGTTTGCCGCAAAGCTCGAGCAGCCACTGCCATCGTGGTTTCGTTAGCCACGCTGGTACCACAGCCAGGGTTAGTGGTGCTCGGTGTTTGCAGAAGAGGTTAAGTAATCTGCTGAATCTGCGCCCTGGAACGCCCACATCATCCGCCCTGAAGAAAACGATTCCCCTATCACGGTCAGAAGCTTCAGAGGCAGCCTTATCCAGACAGCGATGCAACCGATGCTGGATGTCGCTGGGTGGTGCTAGCCACAGGAGAGCTGGATTGGTCGCCGGGCTCATGGAATTGTACCCTCCTTGTCACCGCACCATGTTTCTAACCATCGAGCCGTCTCCTCAGCCCCATCCAACTTGACTTTCGTTGTCACAGGAACCCTTGACGCCTCAAGCACCTCCTCCATGAGCACTGCCAGTCGCAACGGTTTGAGATCCTCCTCGTGCAACAAGGTCAAAAGACCGAGGTCTGCCAGTTTCTCAGCCCGCAACCGCTGCTCCTGGTTCTGAGCAAAGGGCCACACCAGAGAGGGAACACCGGCTGCCAAGATATTCATGCAGGTGTTGTAACCCGCCATACTAATGGAAAGATCGGCTGCGGCTAAAAACGAAAGAAATTCCGTGGTGAATCGAGTAACCGCAATCCCTGGCTCTAAAGCCGCCCGTTGGGCAAGCGAGGTAAAATCGGCCTCGGGCATAAACGGCCCGGTGAAGACACAGAGGCGTAGCTGTCTTCCCACAGCTAGTTTGACATGAGCATCCAGTACCGCTCTCAGAAGACCCGCTCCCACTCTTCCTCCTCCGGCGCTGGCCACCACGAGGTCTTCACCCTCTCTCAGCTTCAAGCGGTTTTTCACTTCTTTACCTCCGTCC
>CAYFXH010000060.1:12564-25469 GCA_964346905.1 uncultured Desulfobacteraceae bacterium
TCAAAGGTCTCGTCCAGAGACACCAGGGTCTCATCTGCGTGGACCAGCAGGGCATCAAAATAGTGGTTGAGCAAATCCACAACTCTGCGCTCGTAGGCTTTCTGATCTTTCTTTTCCACGAGAATGTCGCGAAGGCTACAGACCACCTTAGTGGACCCGAATTCACCCCTCCGTATTGCTTGTAAAAGCGGGAGTAGTTCAGAGTCGAACCGCTTCCGCCCGAACGGGTAGAGTTCCACTACAAATAGATCGGGAGCAGTCTCTTCGAACAGTGAACGTAGGAGAGTCCTTCGCTGCTCTTGCACTGCCACCAGCGTCCGTTTGCCATCAGAGGGAAACATCTCGGTGAAATCGGCATCCATCTGCAGCCCGGGAAGCTTGTATTCGGTCACATGTGGTGGTAACCCCACCTCCACCGGGGGGCCACCGGTTACCAGAACCAGTCGATGACGGTGTAGCGCTCGAGCAATCTCCAATGTGCGGAAATAGTGGCCAATTCCCAGGACATGTTGGCAGTATTGGATAATTTTCATTTTTGCTTTGCAAACACAGCTGTTCAGAAAATGGCCAAATTCCTATGGACCAAGACCTCTGGAGTGTTGGAGTGTTGCAAGAATTTTCGAGTTACTAAGCTTTTTTCGTTGTTCCAGCACTCCAGTACTCCAGTAATGTGTCCCATCAATTCCAACGCCTTAACAGGTAATTAAGGAAGGTAATGGCATCTGGAGGCAAAATATTGGCTCATATCTGCTCATTCAACTTATGAACATGAAAGGACTCGCCATTGTAGTAGAGCCAGTGGAGGCGATACGGCTCGATCAGCGGCGGTTCTTCAGGAGAGAAACTCCTGCCACAGAGCTGGTAAAGCAGACACCTGATGACGCCCCCATGGGTGATTACTAGAATACTATCGCCCTTAAACCGGTAGGCAGTTTCCATCAATGCCTCACGACTGCGCTCCAGGACTTGCAATCGGCTTTCACCATCAGCCGGACGAAAGTGCCAGCCCATTCTCTCCTGGGCTTTCAGGTCATCAGCCTCGAGGTCACTGAATTTGATACCCGACCAGGAACCCCAGTCCTGCTCCCGCAGTCGGAGGTCCAGCGAGTAAGGAAGCTTCAGACTTTGGTTTATCAGGGCTGCCGTAAAGGCCGCTCTGCCCAGATCGCTGCTCAAAAGGTAATCCAGTTGATATCTTTCTAAGGCACGACCCCAGCTCTCCGCCTGCTGTCGGCCATGAGAGGTGAGAGGCGCATCCTGCTGACCCTGAATGCGTTTTTCACGGTTCCACTCGGTCTCAGCATGCCGCAGCAAACCGAAGTAGGTTATCGGCCCTTTTTCTCTCATATACCGTTTGCCCGCACTTTCCCTGGTCTGTTTACATCCTTTACCTACACCCGTAGTATTCCCCACCAGCGCTCAGCACTATCACTTCTCACTAATTCCTGGTCCCCCATGGTAGGTGGACGGTGGGTACCCTACATGACACCTCTCTTGTCCACCAGCTCTAACAGAACATCCTCCACTAGACCATAATTCTTCTGAAGATCATGCCGGCGGCGTACATGTTCCCTTGCCGCTTCTCCCATTCCTTTCCTCAAGGCCGGGTCTGCCAGTAACCGTGCGATAGCGTCGTTGAAGTCCGTGGCCTCAAAAGGGCGCACCAAATAGCCACTTATCCCATCTGCCACCACCTCCGACACACCCCCGTCAGCGAAGGCTACCACGGGCAGCCCGCATGCTTGAGCTTCTAGATACACCATACCCAGCGACTCGCGAATGCCCGGAAAGACGAACAAATCCCCTGCACTATAGAAACGGTACATCTCCTCCCGCGCCACCTTACCGAGAAATCGAACTCGTCCTGGAAGCCAGCTGTCAGCCATTTGGCGAAGGCGGAACCCCTCTTTACCTTCTCCCGCAATCAGCAGATACAAAGGGACTTTCCTGCGAAAAAGCTCTCCACAGGAGCGGATCACCCAGGAGAGTCCTTCGCTCTTGACACCAGGGCGAAACATGGCGGCGCTCAACACCACCGGTCCGTCAGCAACATCCAGCTCTGTTCTGAGTTGATTTCGGCATTTCAAGTCGAAACTGAAATTATCCGGCAAGATTCCAGGCACCACGTATGTAAGCTTTTGTTGGTCCACTATTCTTGCAAGGTTGAAGAGATCTTCTTTTCTGTTAGTGAAAACGTGGTCAGCAGCCAGCAGCGCTCTCCGGTTCAGGACAAATCCAGCGCGGGTCTGCCAGTGTTTACGTCTTTTGGTGGAGTAGATACCTTGAAAGATTACATAGGGCAACCGGAGACGACGGCAGCAATCGGGACCAAGGAGATCAGGCGCTTTATAATAGCTATGATAGGTCAGCCAGAGATTCGGAGCCAGTTCACCACAATGCTTAAGAGCCTGACTCCGGGCCTTGATAAATTGTAGCCAGCGCCAAGGCTTCCAGTAAATCCAGCGGGTGCGGAGCTGGCTGATTCCCTCGAGCCGATGACCGCGTCCTTCGAGAAACTGATACAATCCAGTACCAATAACTAAATCACCAGAAGGATGGGGATGTCCTAGTGGTTTCAGCGGAGCGTAAAAAGCAATTTTTAGAGATGGAGACATATCACGATTTACTGCTTACTTCGTACTCTGTGAAATCCTCGTGGCCAGGCCCAACGCACTGGAAAATAAGGTGACGGACGAGACTGGGAATTACTCTGGGATTTTTTTAAATCCACGTTTGGTTAAACCTGTAACCTGTGAAGGATTCGATCTCACGTCTCGTCCGATTTCCCGTGTGGTGCCGCCACGCGGTTTTCGTTATGCCCGCCTCAGTCCTGCTTCTTCAAAAACCGCTGCCAGCTTCAGGATTAATTTTCGGTTGTCGAAGTCCTGCTGAACCCGCTGACGTCCAGCCTCAATGACTCGATGACGCAGATTTCGATCAAGCAGCAACCTGGTCATGCCCTCGGCCATTGCCTCGGGTTCACCAGGGGGCACCAGCAGTCCGGTGCGGCCATCTTCAACAAGTTCCGGGATAGCCGAAATTCGGGTGGCTAACACCGGCACTCCCATGGCCATGCTCTCAAGGCAAACATTGGGAATACCGTCCCGATCGCCGTTTCTGGCCACCTCGCAGCCCAGAACAAAGAGATCCGCTTTTCTATACTGATCAAGTACCTTATCGTGAGGCTGGGTCCCGAGCCAGTCGCAAATCTTATTGAGTCCCAAACGATGCAGCAGACTCATGAGTGGTCGTCGCTCTTCACCGTCACCTATAAGAGTGTAGCGAAGTGAGTACCCCTGGTCCAGCAGGCTACGCAGGGCACGAAACACCGTTGGCAAACCCTTCTTTTCAACCAAGCGGGCAATACTCAGTATTCGGTATGGGGGTGAGGGCTCTCTTGAGTCGGACTGCCCAGAGAAAAATTCCGCGTCGATGCCATGGTAAATGCAATGAATGGGCGGTGCCTCCGAAGCCAATTTTTCGAGAAAACGGCGGTTGTACTCGGTGCAGGTCACAATGAACCTCGCCAAATCGATTTTTTCCTGGAGTTGCAGAGGGTGGGAGGTATAGATGTCCTTGGCGTGAGCAGTGAAACTGAACGGCAGTCCGCTAAGCTTGCTCGCAAACAAGGAAACCGATGTGGGCGAATGGGCAAAGTGGGCGTGCAGGTGACAGACACCCGATCCCGGGAGCAGATCGTGAACCAGATATCCTGCCTGAAGCAAGTGTTTGATGGTGGCGACTTTCCTTGTGCGACTGAAGCGCTTGAACATTAGCCGGAAAGCCCGAGAATAAGCTGCGGGACGCATCCTGGCCAAGAGCACATTGTGGTAGAGTAGGCGAGGCAAAGGTACCAAAAGGGTTTCGGGTAGATAGTCTACCGGAGCCCGAATGTGCTTGACGCTCTGGTGGGTAAATGACTCCCGCGGCTGGCGCATGGAAAAAAGGTGGAGCGGAAATCCAAGGCTCTCCAGCAAGTGAATCTCATTGGATATAAAGGTTTCACTGATACGGGGATAACCTTTCAGTATGTATCCAATCTTGGTTTTCTGGTTTTGGCTCAACTTTGTTTTGCCTTTTGGCTAACGGTTTGGATAGCAGTGTTTATTCAGCTATACATCCACGTTGTGTCCCTATCCAGTCCCTTCCCCACGTAATCGTCATCCAGTTTGATCTGGTAGACATGTATGCCGCCTCAACTGTGACCCAGGATAGTATCACGCAAAACTTTGCTCAGTCCAGCACCTAGATATCTGTCTTGACCGTGGTGTGATCTTCACTCCAAAGGGTGGCCCAGTCTCTGGGTTGGTTTTTTTCTTGCTCTCTAGATCATACGCTGAATAAGGTGGGGTGAGTGCACCCCTGGAAATTCTCGAGCAAACTACATTGTTGCGAGGTGGTCCCCTATGGATTCTTTGCTCGGGTCTTGAAGGGTGCGCGAGGATGCAAGACAATATGGTGAGAGATTCTCCTCCCACGAAATTAAAGGAGAATTTTGATCTACGCGCAAAGTTGATTGGCAGGGAAATGAAGATAATAAAAGGTATTGCAAGCCGCTGATTGAGTGTCTTCCAGAGCATCACGGCCTACTTTCAACAACTGTCTCATTTTCTAAGATTCTAAGACGTGCTCAGGGACCGTCCATATCCTTGTCCACGTCAAATATATCATTTCTGCTGAAACATCTCCTGCCTTCGGATAGCATTCCTACTTAGCGGCTCTCCGTAATTTCTCTGCAAGGTTCACTTGAAACAGAACCTTTTTCATGGACGGTCGTAATTCTTTCCACAATCTTATACAACAATAACCTGCAAGGATCCCCAGATACCCATGGAATATGTCCATGAAGTCCGGAGTTCGGCCCGGCATGAAAAATTGTACTGCCTCTCCCAGCACTGGAATCATGAAAAGCAGTATAATCATGTTGAACCGCTTGAGGGCAAAAACCCCCAGGGAAGGAATAAAAAGCACTGATACATGGTATAATACGCTCAGTTTTGTGTCCATTAAAGCCACTTTCTTTCATGAGAAAAACTGTGCTAATTCTTATGAAATACAGTGAAAACATTCCCGTATTTCGTCGTCCGGCTTCATTTTCTCATGTACACCTTAGCTCCGCGTAAGCACTTGAGGGTTGCGATTTCCCTCCGCTTACGTTCGGTCTACCCTCCTTGCAAAGCGAGGATCCCGGTAACCGGAGGTCATGGCAGCCGGAGTTGCGGATATCGTCAGCCTTTGCTTTTGTGGTGTAGGTCGCCAGATCCAATGGAGCTGGCGAAGGCTGACAATATACGGTCTTCGGGAACATCCCAGCCCTCGAGCTTCAACCAGGCGGAGTTACATGCACAACCGCTTTTTCGCATGTTATAACTGGCAATAACATCAAGGTAAAGGTCCTCATTTTAGGGAAAACGAAAGGAAATCTGCAGACCATAATCGAGTTGAGAAAACCTATGGAGCATTCGTTATGGGACTATCAAACGTATTAAACTTTGCGTACGTTATAGTATCAGACAGACAAGATCTCTTTATTGAGAACTTGAGATTGGAGCTTATCAGGGTAAGACGTCGAAATGGCTCAAACGAAGCTACTGACTCATCATTCTAAGTCATTGTCTAAGGACTCCCCGATTAGGTCGGATAGAATCCCCACCGAAAGAGCAAATCTGTGTGAGCGATTCCATCTGAGTAAGACGCGGTAATTGGGATACACTAAAAAAGCCTGACCTGTTGCTCCGTCCGGCTGTACGATTGAAGATACGAAATTCTTCATCGGAAAGTTTCTCCCATTCAGGGGGCGCACCCCTAGTGCTTTCCACTCACTGAGCCGTCTCTTGCGGCTAAAACGGATTGATGTCCCATCGAACTCCTCTGGCAAAAATACTTCCTGCCCCCAGGTCTGCTCATGGTTCCAACCAGATTGTGACAAGTAGTTCGCCGCCGAGGCGAAAGCATCATGATTACTTTTCCAAATGTCTCGACGTCCATCACTGTTGAAGTCAACAGCGAAACGACAAAATGTGGATGGCATGAACTGCAGCAGTCCCATCGCTCCTGCCCAAGAACCTTTCATCTCCTCAAGAGATATATGGCCCTCATCTAGAATTTGTAGTGCGTGTATGAGTTCTTTCCTAAAGAAGGAACTGCGTCGACCATCATACGTGAGGGTAACCAAGCTATCTATTACCGGAAAACTCCCGGTGATTCGCCCAAAATCCGTTTCAGCCCCCCACAAGGCCACCAGAACTCTGGGCTGTACTCCATAACGGAGCGCAATACCATCCAAGAGAAGACGGTTTTCGATTAGCTTCTTGCGTCCATTAGCAACCCTTTTCTCAGATATAACTCGGCTGAGGTACTCGGCCAATGTCAGTGTTTGCTTCAGTTGTCTTCGATCCAACTCGATAACCTTAGGTAAGAGTTCGACACTATTGAGAGCTGTTTCAAGGGTCGTTAAAGAAATTCCGTTGCCCATAGCTTCTCTCTCTAAGGTCGCCAGCCAAGCCTTGAAGTTCGACCCCGATGCCTCCGCATGCCAGGTCGAAGGGTAAAGCAAACTCAAAGAGACTACCGCCACAATCGCAATGAGATGGAGAATTCCATATGGATGGGTGCTCATTTTCATCACAGACTTTAAACCATTTCTGTAAAGCGTCGGTGAGCTCTTGGAAATGAAACCGCTCAGTCCTATGGTGAAACCTAGAACCAAAGATCATGCCAAATCAGCCATTTAGATATTTTTTAATAATCTCAAATACTTAAAAAATCGAGTTTGGAGAATACTCAAGGCATGATGGGTAATTGAGGTTCTATAAATGGAAGGAAAATACCACCGGGGCTCATTTTGACTGGCAAGATTACCCAGGAAATGGCGAGATGGGATGGGAGAGAGACGATATCTGCTCGCCCCGCCTTGGTCTACCAGAATTACGGTTCATATGGCAGCAGGAGGGTATGTACTCTTAGCTACTATTTTTTTCTTGTCTTCTTTGATTTCTTACCTGAAGACATTGAAGATATTCAAGGAGCCCAAGCCGGACTCAATTGGTGAGCCTGTCTTTATCGCTTTTCTGAGAGTCAAGGATTTTCTGAAATGCTGCTCTCCGATCCACGCCCCTTCTCCGGTCCACACCGCTTCCCCGGTCCACATCGCTTCTTCGGTCCATGCCGCTTCTCCGGTCCATGCCGCTTCTCCGATCTACACCGCTTCGTCTTTCGGGAACGTAGTAGGTGTATGAGTACTGTCTGCGGTCAATTCCTGACCGTCTACCACCATTGTCTTTGATTCCGAACTGTGCGAGTAGGTTTGTCATAGAGTAAGCCCTTCACTGCTCTTTGTTATCGAGTATTCTTTCATACATGTATTTCTTCCAGCCCCGACTAGAGCTGAAAGCAAAACCGACGCAGGGCTTGTACCAACAAACAAAGCAGAGCCAGATAGAATTATAACTCATTCAAATCAAATACATTACCTGATATGTTACGGCATAGCTCAAAAATCAAAAGATGAGACATCGCTCCATTGCTCCCGATGAAAGGTCGTTATCTCCCCGTTTATCCAACAGGGGGGTGGAATACATACCTTACCCGTCAGTCCTGGCAAGTTCTCGTTTTCGCCACGCCCGCTTGGACTCTTGATTGTCACCTCTTTTGATTTTACCAACCTGATGAAAGCAACAGCCACATCGTCTCAGAGAAATGTAAACGTTTTCTATCTGGTCTAACTTCTCTTGGTGAGATTTTCAGCCATGATAAAGCTAGCACACCCAGCCCAAACAAACAACATAGCTTTCACAGCACTAATCAGATAGAAGGTTCCTTCTCATCTGCGGGCCATGTCTCAAATGAATTTTGCTAACCTATGCAAAAATAGCAACAATAGTGTAGAACAGGCTGGAAGGAGAGTAGGCAAAGAAAGGAATTGATGAAAAAAGATGACACGAATAGAGGGCTATCCTGGCGAATTATTATCCTCACAGCTTTGGGGCTTACCCTCTTATGGTTCTACCTTATGCCAGATTCCCTTATGTTTCAGGAAGAATTCTATCGTAACTGGGGTTGGATAATTGAGTCTATCGTCCGATTTGTCGCTTGTCTGGGTGTAAGTATTGGAGCCTTTGTCCACCTCAAATAGTTCGCTTGAAACCTTATATCACCCCTGCTCTTGTGTTATTTTTTCACCATTGCAAAGAAAGGGTTGGCAGCATGTAAAGGCGGACCGTTACGGGAACCAAAAAAACAAGCGAGCCCATGGGGAAGAGTTCTCAGAGAGAGGTTGTAAGAATCCCGCGAAACCATCTCAAAAACCAGGCTATTTTCCCGTTTAGATCGCTCTCTTTTCGCTTACAAGCCTTTCTCTTTTCTGTTAAGGTGTTAGAGTTGTCCCTCTGCGGAGGATCGGAATTTCACTTTTATCATGGTCTGAGACCACCTCAATTGCCAAATCATCGACCCGAGAGCTGGGTAGATAGGTGATGAAAAGAGGGAATTGCTGTGGTTTTTGAAAAAGAAAAGCGTCAGTACCCCAGAGCCAACGTCACATGGCCTCTCACTATAAAGGCTGGTCATGGGGACATGGGTGGGCAAACACTGAATATCACCGTAGATGGTGCCCTCATACGTTGCAAGGAGCACCTTGAACCAAATGAAACCATTGAAATGATCATTACTGTGCCTGCGCTCGTCCATCCCCTGACTATCACTGCCCAAGTCATACACTCACGTGTTTGTGACCCTGAAGATGAGGCCATCCACTATGAAATCGGGGTAGTTTTCACCGAAATATCGGACAAAAACAAAAGGGTTATCTCCACTGCTGCACAAAGGGAATCAGGCGTAATGTTGATGCCATAATGATGAGCCCTCATCTCAATAAAGAAGGCAGCACATGGTACATGGTAGTGCTCCACCCACGGAGGGAGTCTAAATCAGTGCAGTGTTTTAGGAATTCAGAGATCTAGAGAGTTATTCGTTTCCAGCATTCCATTTCTCCAGCAGTCACCAAAACACCTTCTTCGACCCCTTATTTATCGCGAGCTGGAGCTCGCTCCTACAGTAATTGAAACTTTGCTGTAGGAGCAACCTCCTGGTTGCGAACCACCGCTTTCTCTCAGTCTATGTAGGGTGGACTTTGGCCGAATCCAACCGCTTCAAAATCTCCCCTCGCTCCCCCCCTTTAGAAAAAGGAGGAAGTTCTGAAGACCACAGGCTGGCAACAAAAAAGCCCGCCGAAGCGGACTTCCTCCTGCAGCGCAAACCATTTGTTCTGAAGCACTCAAGCGAAAGCTCTTTTCTTTCCCATTCCCTCCTCGCCGCGAAACTCGGCCAACCGTAGCCGCATGACTTCAAGGCCACTGAATCTGAATTCCTGTGCCGCTCGATGATAAGGTTCTGGATTCTGGAGGATGGCAAGCAATTTTTCTCGTAACAAGCTGGGATTGAGTTGCTGCCAGGGGATGAAATCCGCCAGGCTGTGCTTATGAAGCACTTGGGCCCGGATCAACTGCTCGCGGCGCGGTTCCTCCCGGGGAATAATCAATGAAGGTTTCCCCTGGCTCAAAATCTCGCAAACCGTATTGTACCCCCCCATGCTTACCACAACATCGGCAGCACCAATCAACCGCTCCATCTGTCGATAAAACCGGTAAGAGCGCACCCGAAGGGCCCTGCATCTCTTGAAAACTTCCATCCGTTGTTTCTTCGGCATGAAGGGCCCGGTAACCATTGTTGTTCGAAATGGGATCGATCCTCCCCATTCCTCCAGCATTCTAAGATATGTATCCAGATGAACGTAACCGTCACCACCGCCGCCGGTGGTGACCACCACCAACTTCTCGTAAGGATCAAGACGCTGCTCCCTCCGCACATCGCGTAATTCCCCAGGCTTGGGCACCTTCCGAGGAATGTAGCCGGTAAAGATTATCTTTTGGCTGGTCTGCTCCGGGATATCGTATTCGCGAATCGGATCGTAAAAATCCTGATTGCCGTAGATCCAGATTTCCGTGTAATATTCCTCCAGCACTTCATAGACACCCTTCTCTTTCCAGTCTCTCTTAGTACTTTCGGCGTCGTCCATGATGTCTCTAAGCCCGAGAATGGTCTGAGTGGTCGGATGACAACGCTTGAGCCACTGCAGGGTCGGAATGATCTCCCTCTTCAGGCCCAGTGGTGCCTTGTCAACGATGAACAATTTGGGCTGGAAGGCTTTGGCTGTGCTGGTGATGATTCTTTGACGTATTTTTAGCGCGTGGCGGGGGTTGATTTTGATGGAGAGAGGGAGGTACTCCTCATTGGTCATCTTGATCATACCCGGCACCCGGACAAAATCAATCTGTGGGGGAAAATCGAATCGGCCGACAATGGGAGAGCCTGTGAGAATGAGGATATTAACGTTGGGATAGAGGAGTTGGGAGGCAATGGCCAAGGTGCGGCGGATGTGACCAAGGCCATACGTGTCATGCGAGTACATTAGAATGTTGTAGGTGGACTTGCGGGCCATGCGTACTTCCAATCAGATCCCTGTTGGCGCAATAGTACTCATGAAAGTGGCGTCAGTCGGAGGCCCAAGCAGCTTATCCCCTGAAACACAGCGACTTTACTAGATAACCGCAGGAAGGTCAAGTAAAAGTCCCATTGGAAGTCCTGTCTTGGAGAAGCGAGGATACATTGTGAGACTGTGCCAGAGATAGGCCCAAGAGAGAGCCGGCAGACCTGTTCGCCGTTGAAGCTTAAATCCTAGGCCACAGCAGTTACAGGGGTCAGGGAAGCGGCTGCGAAGGGAAAGGGAGGCGATACAGCCAATTATTGACGCGGCTCTGGGATAAAGATAGTGTAGCGGAGCATGGCAGAGCGCAGTGGATCGTACGTTTCCAAGAAAAGACAACCCGCTGTTTCTCTAACTTTTGTAATTCTTGTGGCCAGTTTTTAGTTCATAAAGTTTGGCTATCACTCGGTGAAGAAACTGGCGGTCACTTCGGGAGATGTTAGTAAACTGAACACCCACCCCAATACGTGGATCACCCTTACTGGCCTCAAAGACCGTGGACCAGATCACTTTTCCAGTAATGCTCAATGTTTTGTATTTGGGTGTTTTTATGACTATAAAGAATTGGCCATCCAATGGTGGCATGTCTTTACAGGAAATAAACGCACCTTTGGAGCTGACATTTTCTATCTCCCCCTCAAGTTTGGTTTGAGGGGTTAGCATGGTAACAGGCCATCTTACTTCAGCTCTGGGATAGGTGCGATTTTCCCTGTTAGCCATGGTGTATTTCCCCCGCTGTACCACTGCCATCACTTAGGACAGTAAATTTGCAGGAAATATGCCATAGTTCTCTTGACGTAGATGCAGGCTCTCCTATAATGGCGTAATATCTAGCATAGTGCTCTTGTCCAGCTACCACCTGGCAGAAAGATTTCGTATGTACGTTGAGAATGCTAGCTACAAGCTATCTGTTTTGCTGACTGCTGCTCGCTATCCTCGGTTCCATATGCAGCAAGTTCTCTGGAGTTAGCTTCTGGCGGCCATCTGAAGAATGTGCAGGTTCAACTCATGACCTCGGTTCAACTCGGTATCGATAACCTGCTTACAACGCAGCCAGCCTGGCTAAAAACCGCCCGGATTGGCTTGCTCGCCAATCAGGCCTCGGTAGACGGCGGGTTCCGGCACAGCCGTGATCGATTGCTCGAGGCGGGCGCCAGGGTCAGCGCAATCTTTGCTCCCCAGCATGGCTATTTTGGTGAACAGCAAGCCAATATGATTGAGTCTGATGATTTTATTGATGAGCACCTGAATATCCCTGTTTTCAGCCTCTATGGCAAAACCCGCCAACCCACCGCCGTCATGCTGGCAAACATTGACATCCTCGTGGTTGATCTGCAGGAAGTTGGTACCCGCGTCTACACCTTTGGCTCTACATTGGCTCTATGCATGGAGGCTGCCCGGGATCATGATGTCAAGGTCGTTGTTCTCGATCGGCCAAACCCAATTGGTGGCCGACACATTGAAGGCAACCTCTTGGAACTGGAACGACGCTCGTTCGTAGGTCACTTCCCTCTCCCCATGCGCCACGGTCTCACCCTGGCTGAGATGGCTCTCCTTTTCAGTGAAGCCTTCAACATTGCTGCCCCGTTGGAGGTTTACGCCATGAGCGGCTGGAGCCGTAAGATGCTCTATCGCCAGACAGGTCTCCATTGGGTACCGCCTTCGCCCAACCTGCCCACTCCGGAATCAACTCTCGTGTATCCTGGACAGGTGATCTTGGAGGGCACCAATCTATCGGAGGGGCGAGGCACCACTACACCTTTTGAGCTCTGGGGTTCTCCATATCTTAATATCGACCTGGTTTTGGAACATTTCGCTAAGGAAAAACTTCCTGGTCTGGTGTTGCGACCTGCCCTTTTTCAACCCACTTTTGATAAGTGGACCGGGCAGAGCTGCACTGGTTTCCAGATCCACGTGACGAGTCCTGAGACCTATCGCCCCTACGTCACATCTCTCACCCTGGTTCAGGCGGTTCTAACCACACACCCAGAAGAATTCCAGTGGACCTCGCCGCCGTACGAATATGAGTTTCGCCATCTCCCCATCGAGGTCATACTCGGCAGTGCCAACCTCCATAAGCAGCTGGAGGCAGGCGTGGCGGTAGCTGACCTTGAGCGGACCTGGCAGCCACAATTACGCGACTTTCGCCAACTTTGTGAGCCCTATTTGCTCTATTCCTAAGGTGAGGTTAGTTGATTGGCTGATGTGGAGACATACAAGAAGCCTAACCTTTTGCCTATTTGACTATATTTGACTAATTAACTAATTAACCAATTAACTAGTGTCCATTCGGAAACTCCCTTTTTCGGATGTCATTCTGAGGAGCAATGCGACGAAGAATCTCATAGTTAGTGTGGACGCA
>CAYFXH010000061.1:0-25225 GCA_964346905.1 uncultured Desulfobacteraceae bacterium
AGGTTTTGATACGGTCCACATATCTGACAGGGTCGGTCCCGCGAGCGTATCCGTGAGGCAGGCTTCGATAATACCTCCTTTGACGTAGTAACGGCAAAGTAGTTCGTACATCCTGCCAGGCATTGGGGTCTTTCTCCAACCGGACGGCCAGGGCTCTAGCGTCCTCAAGGTGCCCCCACCCCACGTTATAAGCTGCCAGTGCCATATAGGTCCGGTCAGGCTCAGACACCTCATCGCCAATCCTCTTGTGCATCTGCGCCAAATAACGCACTCCACCTTCAATAGACTGGCGGGGGTCTACCCTACTCTCTACTCCCAGGGTTTCAGCAGTTTTCTGGGTAAGCATCATCAAACCCCTGACCCCTGTGAAACTTCGCGCCTTCGGGTCCCAGTGGGATTCTTGATAGGCCTGCGCTGCCACAAGCCTCCAATCCAGTCCATGTTTTGCCGCGGCAGTCTCGAAGTAATTGCGGTACCGGGGCAGACGATTGCGCAATCTGCTGTGATACTTAACCAGATCAACATAATCGAAAACCTTGAGATGGCCATAGTATCGTTGCTTGAGACGCATGAGCAAATCTGAGGTCTCTGGGCGCGAGAACCACTGTTCCACGGCGGCCAATAGGTGCTGGTGCTGTGGGTGCATGGCCCAGGCCAACTGCTGGCCCTCTTCAATGGCAAAATGTATCCTCAGCTGCGGATAATACCGCCGATTCACCGCAACAATGTTCGAGTCGGCTATGGTTAGTGGAACAATGCCCCGCCAAACCATTTCCAAAATTTCCTCGGTCTCATAGCCAGAAACCGGCATCCAGGACAATTCAGGATGCTCCTTTTTAAGCTCTCTCAGCCGTTCTTCGTAGGAGGTTCCAGCGTTTACCCAGAGCGGTTGACCAATGAGATCGGCCACTTGTTTAGGAGCCGGGCCTCCCCGCCGCCCCACCACCTGCTGCTGGACCTCCATATAGCCAGGCCCAAATAACACTTTTTGCTTCCTCTGCGCTGTGAGAGTAAAGCCTGCCGCGATCAGATCAGCATCGCCACGCAGCAGGTAGGGGATCATCTCGTGGAAATTATCAGTTACCACACAGATCAGCTTTACTCCCAGATGGTCAGCAAAGGCTTTGACCAGGTCGTACTCGAAGCCAGCAGGTCCTTGGGGACCCTCGTAAAAGCAGGTGGCATTGTTACGGATGAGCACCCGCAGTTCGCCCTTTTCCTTGATTGCCCCCACTTCATTTCTCGGGGCGAGCTGGTTGCAACTCGTCCCCGCTATAAGTAATAGACAGAGGAGGATCAAGCCAACCACATTCGCTAAGATGCTCTTTGGTTCAGAGGCGGCCTTCACTGTGTGCTCTAGATCCCTTCTTTACAAGCTCGGCAACGGTAGGGAATTATACAGCAAAATTCGTTCCTGTTCTTGCCGTCCGCAGATAGCGGTACCACCAGCTGTACTGTTTCATCTCGATTTTGCCCATCAAAGCACGGTTTCCCACCAGGATAACAAAGTAGTTAATACCTCGTTCAGACTTGTCAATGGCTCGATAAACCCTAGTTGCTCTTTTTTCTATCCGTCGTACTGCACGCATATTCCAATAATTTCAAATAACTACAACCTATAATGCTGAGATTTTCCAGACCAGATCCCAGTCAATCAGGATATACGCACAACGAACCACGGTCAAGAGTCCCCACTAACTGACCAAGGCAACGCGTAGATCCATCACATTGGTATTAGTCGGACCGGTGATCAACAAATCGTCAAGGTGTCGAAAGAAATGGTACGAGTCGTTTTCTTCTAGAAACTCTCTCGGATTCAGTCCTTTCGCCCGCGCCCGGGCTACAGTACCGCCGTCCACCACCGCACCGGCGGCGTCAGTGGGCCCATCCGTGCCATCTGTGCCGCCGCACAGCAAGCAAACACCCTCAATTCCTGCGAGGTCCAGGGCTGCTGCCAGAGCAAATTCCTGATTCCGCCCTCCTTTTCCCTTGCCGCGGACCACCACCGTTGTCTCCCCCCCCGAAATCAGGCAGGCTGGTGGTGGCAGTGGGTGACCGCTCCTCACAATTTCCCTCAGTAAGGCCGTGTGAAAACGAGCCGCCTCTGCAGTATCTCCCTCAATCAAAGAAGATAAGATAAAGCTGGCATAACCCAGTTCTTCCGCCTCTGCTGCAGCAGCCTTCAGCGCTTGCAGATTGGTTCCCACCAAGACAGAGGTAGTCTGGCTGAATATGGGGTCATCGGGTGTAGGGGTCTCAGGAACCTTTCCTTCCTTCCCCGCTTCCAGGTGAGATCTCACTGAGGCAGGTAACGCTTCTCTGAGAGCATAACGATCCAGGACTTCCAGGCAATCTTGAAAGGTGGTGGGATCTCCCACGGTAGGCCCAGAAGCGATGACATCAAGGGGGTCCCCCACGACATCGGATAGAATCAGAGAGATCAGAGTGGCTGGATGAGTTAAGCGCGCCAATTGCCCTCCTTTTACCTGCGAAAGGTGTTTTCGAATTGTGTTCATCTCTTGAATAGCTGCGCCGGACTTCAGGAGCAAATCCGTGGTGGCCATTTTCTCAGCCAAGGTGATTGGTGGCACCGGCATGGGAAGTAGCGCCGATCCCCCCCCTGAAAGCAGGAAGAGCACCAGGTCCTTTTGGTCGAGTTTTGCAGCCAGATCTATAAGTTCCTGGGTGGCTCGCCAACCATTTTCATCAGGTGTAGGATGCCCCGCCTCTAATAAGCGGATTTTTTGTAGAGGTGCCAGATGGTCATATTTGACAATGACTAGCCCGCCGCTCATTCGGTCCCCCAGTACCTCCTCCACTGCCTGTGCCATTGCTGCGGAGGCCTTACCGGCGCCAATGGCCCATATTCCACTGAATGCCTCCAGATCCAGTACTCGCTCGCCACACCGTAGACTGTTCCCTTCCACAGCTAGAACTCGCTTGACTGCCTCCCCTGGGTCCACGGCACGCAATCCGGCTTTGAAGATTTGCCGGGCCTCTGCTTTGAGATCTCTTTGCATGGCAAGCTCCCAACCTAGGTAGGTTTTCTCAGACGGCGGCCTTCTTCTGTGGTCCCTTCTTTTCCGTCCTGCACTGTCTTCTGGCCATTATCAGTTCAGCTCACCCTGTTCGCCGCATAGCGCATAGCGCTTGGAGCATAGCGTTTCTGCAATCTGAACCCTGAACCCTCTGCCCCCTGCTCCATGCCCCATGCTCCATGCTCTCTGCTTTTCTTCAATCCCCAATCCGAAATCCGAAATCCGCAATCCGAAATCCGAAATCCGCAATGCTGCTCGCTGCCTGCTGCTTCCTGCCTGCTGCCCGCTGGGTATTGCCCTCTGTCCTCCGTCCTCTGCCCTCTACCCCATGCCCTTTATGCTACGGACAACGGACCACTGACCACGGACAATCTATAATTGACAGTGCTCGCTCCTGCCAAGTAGAATTCGTTAATTTTGGGAGCAATTGCACTGTCTGCTTGGCTGAACGCAAAAGGATTTTGGAGGTAACACATATGGAAGATTGTATCTTTTGCAAGATCATTCGCGGTGAGATCCCTTCAGCTAGAGTCCTCGAGACCGATACAGTACTGGCTTTCTTGGACATCAACCCGGTTAGTAAGGGGCACACGCTGGTCATTCCCAAAGATCACTATGCCACCTTTCCGGAAGTTCCAGCGGCTGTTCTTGCCGGGCTTGGCGAAGCCTTGCAAAAAATCGGCGCGGCTGTGAAGTCCCGGCTCAACTGTGCCGGTTTCAATATCCTGCTCAATAACGACCGGGCCGCAGGCCAGTTGATCGACCATTCCCATTTTCACCTGATTCCCAGAAATGTTGCGGACGGGGTCATGGCCTGGCCCCCAGTGCATCCTTACGCGGAAGGTGAGATGGAGGCCATCCGCGCAGCACTGGCAAGTGCGCTCGAATAGAAGGCTCAAGGCAAACGGTATAAACATTTCGAAATTCGAAATTCGAAATTCGAAATTATTAGGGCTGGCTCCTGGATTCTATACCTTAGTCTTGCACTGATACACATTGGGTAGCGCAAGATAGGCTTCGCCTTCCTCGACTTTGCCCCTTTTCAGACAGCCCTGCCCGTAAATCTCACACTTCCGTTGCAGTGCCTGCCAGGTCCACTGGTATTGCTTCGTGGAGAGGCTGCCACTGTTTAACAATTTCTCCAGCGCTTTGATTCGATAGCGATCTATGGTAGGCCCACCGGATAACTGATCAGGGTGGCCGCCACGTTTGATCACCAGAGGTTTGGGAAGCAGTGGGACGGGGTAATCAACTGCCACTCGCAGCCAAAGATCATAGTCTTCGGCGACCGGCAACGTCTCATCAAAATAGCCTACTTTCTCAAAAAGCTCTCGCCGTACCATCACCGCGGAAGGGCTTACCAGACAGAGATCAAGACTGCGTCGGAAAATATCCCCCGACGGCTTCTGGTGGTGTTTTTTCGGATTGACGCGACGACCCTTTCTCCACCAGATCTCCTCCGTCTGACAGATGAGCACATCAGGATGCTCCTCCATATATGTATGCTGAACTCGCAGTTTTCCGGGAAGCCACAAATCATCAGAATCAAGAAAAGCAACCAGCGGGGCCCGGGCAATCTCCAGCCCCCGATTCCGCGCACAACTTACGCCCTCATTTTGCTGTTTGCAGTAGTGAAGACGAGAGCCGAAGGTCCCAAGTCGCTCTTCAGTCTCATCGGTGGAACCGTCGTCTACAACAATGAGCTCAAAATCCGACATTTCCTGCGCCAGCACCGATTCCACCGCTTCAACAACCATGGCAGCCCGATTGTAGGTGGGGATAATTACAGAAACTTCTGGGTACGTGTTCGCCATGTCAAGTCTTCTCGAAGCTGTAACTCATAAAATCCGAAATCCGAAGCACGAAGCACGAAACAAATCCCAATCCCAAATTATCCAATTCTCCAAACAAATTGATCAAAGCAACGGATACGAAGTTTCGGTCATTTGAATTTGAAGAATTTGAACATTGTTCAAGATTTCGATATTCGGATTTCGAATTTTAATCGACCTGCAGCAGGAAGGAGTAGGTGAACTGCCCGCGACCTTTCCAGTTAGACACCACCGCTCACGACCTGATAGATGACCGCCAGCAAGCCACAAAAATAAAAGCTGGTCTCTACCAGGGTCTCGAAATGTAAACTACCCGGGCGCATGAGCTCACGTTTGTGCACAAAGAGGTAGAAACCAATGTAGCAGCAGGTAAACAGCAGAATGTAGCTGAGACCGGTAGCCAATCCAAGGGGAGAAGCCACCGCCAACAAAACCACGAGGCCAAATACTAGATAGAGCAGGAGACGGCTGGTTCGCTTTTCCCCAATGACAATGGGAAGCGTCTCCTCGCCGACAAGCCGGTCTCCCTGGATGTCCAGGATGTCGAAGAGAGCCGAACGCACAAAAACCAGAACGAAAACCACAAGTAAAGCAAAAAGAGTTGGCATGCCGAGGTGCCAACCGTCGCGGAGAGCCGGGAGTAGGGTGGCCACCACACTCCAGCCGCCAGCGATGAAAATAGTTTTGGATGCGGGTATATCTTTGAGTTTAGCCACCCGAACAACTCTCAGCCAGCTTTCCGGGAAAATACGAACACTGTAGAGCAGTCCAAGTCCCGTCATGGCCAGCAGTGCCAGAAAGATGCTCATCCCCTCAGCTTTCGCAAGGACTAATGCAATGATCACAGCACTGAGGCTAGCAAGGAAAAAGGGAAACTTGTAACGCTCATAGAGAGCGGCACGGGAAGGATAATTGAAATGCGACGCTCTGTCCGTATAACGATTGAGCACATGCATGGCGAAGACATATAAGAAAGTGATGAAGAAATCGGCAAGTCTGGGTTGGATTCCTTGCAGCACCGCTGCCGCGTAGCTAAGGCACCCTGCCCCACCTGCCACGTAGAGATTGCTTTGCAGCAAAAAGCGCATGCAGCGGTCCAGGGTTCTGACTAGCGGCTGTACACCCCTTGGTTGAATATTTTCCAACTCGTGCACCACCCGCCTGAGCAGCCAGTTGGGAGTTGAGGCCCCTGCGGTCACCCCAACCACGTTGAATTCTCTAAATTGTTCTCTATCGAGTTCCTCTTCAGTCTCCACATGGAAAGTTGGGATACTCGTGGCCGCCGCGATCTCTGCCAGCCTTCTGGTGTTGCCGCTTTGGCGGCCGCCAACGACCACCATGGCCTCTACTTCACCGCAAAGGGCGCGCACCTCCTCCTGACGATTGTGGGTGGAATCACAAATGGTATTGTAAATCTCCGCTCCTGGATACCGTTTCTTCAACAGCTCAGCTATTGTCTGAAAAGCTCGCTCATCCTGAGTGGTTTGCGCCACCACCAACAGTTTTTCCATCTCCGGAAGTTGGTCCACCTGTTCGGGTGTATTCAACACCCGGGCGCGGCCATTGGCGAAACCTTTTAGCCCGATTACCTCGGCGTGGTTGTCATCGCCAACAATCACCACGTCGTAGCCCCGAAGTGAGTGTTTCTTGATAATTCCCTGCACCTTGCCCACCCTTGGGCAGGTGGCGTTGATGATCTGAAAGCCCTTCTCCTTGAGTGCTTTTCGCTCTTGGGGAGGAACCCCATGTGCTCTTATGGCTACGCGGCCATGTTCTGCCTCGTCTAGATTCTCCAAACAGCGGATTCCTCGCTTTTCCAACACCTCTAGAACTTGAGCGTTGTGAATCAAAGGTCCATAGGTATGGATAATCTCGTCCGGCTGGCTATCCTTGGCGGCATTCAACACAAGTTCCATGGCCCGCCGCACCCCCATACAGAAACCAGCGTTTTTCGCTACTTTAACTTTCACCCAATCTCCTATCTCTCGCCCGATCACTGCGGGCTCTAGAGTCCACAGAGAGCCCAGAGAAAAAGATATTAGTGGATCTACTCGGATCGCTTAAAGAACCCTGCATAGCAGTGGTCCCGATTGGGCCATCGTGCCTTTAAGCGATCCTCTCCCAGGTCAAATCATTCTCGCTGCTTTTTTGTTTTAGAGCTCTCTGAGACTCTGTGAGCTCTGTGAGAACAAAAAATTTCACTCCTCCAGAGCTGCAAAAAAGTCCTCACACACTTTGATCATGATCTCGGTCTGGCGGCAACCGCTCAGAATAGCGCGTACACGAGCGCTTCCTGGCAGCCCTTTACTATACCACATGAGCCGAGACCGGACACCTGAGAGCGACCTCCGTCCATGAAGCGATTCTTCATAGAGGGCCAGGTGGCGCTGCATCACATCCAGCCGCTCTTGCATCGATGGGATAGCTGGCTCCTGTCCCGCGGCCACTTGCTTAGCCTGCTTGAAAATCCAAGGATTACCCATGGCGCCGCGGCCGATCATTACCCCATCACAGCCGGTCAGATGCCTCATTTTTCCAACATGTTCAGGCCGGGTGACGTCACCATTGCCAATGACCGGGATATTCACCTCTCGCTTGACTGTGGCAATGAGAGGCCAATCGGCAGATCCCGAGAATCCTTGCTTGGCTGTGCGGGGATGAATAGTGATGGCATCCCCACCTGCAGCCTCTACAGCTCTGGCCACCTCCAAAACATTGATCTGGGACCGGTTCCAACCAGAACGAGTTTTCACGGTAACGGGAATTGTCACTGCCCGCCGGACAGCAGCAACCACCCGTTTGAGTTTTTCTATATCCTGCAGAAACGCAGCGCCAGCACCCTGGCGAAGAACCTTCGGCACCGGACAGCCCATATTCATATCAATGATATCAGCTCCTTCACCTGCAACTATGCGAGCTGCTTCCGCCATGACCTGAGGATCTGATCCGAAGAGTTGTATGGCCAGTGGTTTGTCTCCTGGATGGCTTTGAAGCAGCATCTTAGTGTTGGCCTTATTACGCACGAGCCCCTCTGAACTCACCATCTCCGAGGTAACCAAATCGGCGCCGAGACTCTTGGCTATAATACGAAAACTCACATCAGTGATACCGGCCATGGGGGCAAGGATCAAACCCTGACCCAGTGCCAGATCGCCGATTTTCAGTTTTGCCTTCCGACCCATTTCGCCAATACTCTCTAAAACTTCTGGTGCCAATATATGGGTTGTATGACTGCAATTCCTTTGCCACTGAGCAAATCATAGATGAGGATGTCAGAATAGGCAACCGTCCTAGGTGTAACTGTGGGAGCGGCTTTTCCCGCCTTGAGCTTGTCGAAGGGCAGCCGCGAGACGGCAAGTCCACAGAATCCATTAGCCATCAAGTCAGTTAGTTGCTTTTGCATTCCGTCTTCTGCTCTCTGTCGTTTGACTCCTGGCTCCTGGATTCTGACTACTCGCTACTTGCTTTTAAATTCGCAATCCGAAATCCGAAATCTCAAATTCCCAATCCCCTTGCGCCCTGCGCCCTACGCCCTTGCTGCGCTATGCGCTTTGCTGCCACGGACAACTGACTACTGACAACGGACGGCTTCGCGGCGAAGCCGCGATGCCTCAAACCCCTCGACAGGGAGCGCCTATTTTGTTATAAAACGGCCGGAAGTGCCAAGCTCACTGGTGGGGCTCCCGGACTTCAAATCCGGTGTGGGGTAGTGAAGGCTGTCCCAGGTGGGTTCGATTCCCATGCACTTCCGCCACCCGCATCAAAAAAACCCCGGAACCAATCCCCGGGGTTTTTTTGTTTCTACCCATTTCCGGTAATACCACTTTTGGGTAAATTTACCCATTTTTGGTAATACCGGTTTTGGGTAAATGGATACGTAAAGGGATCCTAAAGGGGTCAAGTCTCCCTTTGACGTTTATGTGCATCTCTTCAGATGAGAGCATATGGTCAGTCCGTTATGGATCCAATATCCGGGTGGTCGGTACCATGAGATGAACCGTGGTAGATGGCAAGCAAACGTCAACCCAAGACTCGACCCCTTTATTCGTCTATCCATCTCATCTCATGAACAGTCAACTGACTCCGGCTTCAGTTACTTGGGTAAGAGCATAGGCATGCCCAGGATAGGCCAAATAACTAAGGCAGCTACAGCCACTAAGACCATGAGCAGAACACTGGCCGGTATACCGTAGATAAAGAACTCCCCCGTGGTAAACTGTTTGGAACCATAGGCAATAGCATTGGGCGCCGCTCCCACCAAAAGCAGGAAGGGCATGCCGGCGACCACCAGTGAGGCAAAGAGAACCACCTCGGGGGAAACCCCCAGGTAGGGGGCGATAACCAGGGCCACCGGCAGTGAAATGGCGATGGCTGCCACGTTCATGATGAAATTGGTCATCATCATTACGAAGAAGGAGATGCTCATGACAAAAACAAACCAGTTTGCCTCCTGGAACATTACCAGCCAGTTCACTGCCAGCCATTTGGCCGCGCCCGTTTCCCACAAGCAAAAGCCAATGGACATGGCACCGCCAAAAAGGAGGACGATGTTCCAGGGAATCTCTTCCAGGTCGTTGAGGTCAAGAATCTTGGTGAGATAGAAGAGGATGGTGGCAATGAGGATCACCGCGGACTTGTTGAAAGGTTTCAGCGCTGGAAGGAAAGATTGCAGCGACAGAAATATGATTACACCAAGGACGATGAAAATAGTCAAAATCTCCCTGCCGGTGATGCGACCCATTTGAGCCTGTAGAGTCTTTGCCTTCTGCCGCAGGCCGGGGATGGTCTTTTTTTCTGGTTTGAAAAAGACCATGAAGAAGCCCCAGAGCACGAACACCATGAGCCAGCCCACGGGAAACATATAGGAGGTCAGTTCAAAAAAGGTGACCTCCCTTCCGGCTATGCCCTTGAAAAAGCCGATGGCCACCGCCCCTCTGGCTGCTCCCAAGAGAGTGATGATGCTGCCAGCCCCGGCCACATAGGCCATGCCCATAAAGAGGCCTTTTCCGAACTTCGTGGGTCTTTCACCTTCCCCATAGAGTGCGTAGATGGTCAGCAACAGCGGGTAGACTGTGGCTGCCACCGCGGTGTGGGCCATCACGTGGGTTAGGGCTGCCGTTACTACAAAGCAGCCGAGATAGATCATGCTGGTTTTCTCGCCGACAATGGAGAGCATCTTATAGGCGAGCCGCTTGGTAAGGCCAGTTTTTGTGAAAACCATACCAATCACAATAGACCCAAAAATAAACCAGACCGAGGGATCCATGAAATCCTTGAAGGCTTCAGATGCAGTTCGAATGAGAAACATCGACTGCATCACCGCGATGGTAATGGAGGTGACGCCAATGGGGACCACCTCAAATACCCACCAGATTCCTGCCAACAAGAACACGCCCAGGGCGCCCTTCGCCTCTTTGCTCAGAGGGAAATGTTCTCCCATGGGATCAACGGCATCGGGCCAGGGAGGTGAGTAGTAGACGATAGTAAATAGCACCACTCCCAACGAAATAAAAAAGAGACGCTTCCAATTCATTCTCTCCAACAGAGACGAAAAGAATGCCTTCTCGCGGGATGGTTTGAGGGTCAATTCTTGAACAGGTGTATCAGACATCTTTCATCCTCATTGTGAATGAGAAGTAATTCAACCCAGGTGGATTTCTCTCCGGTCTCACCACGACTTGGATTTCATCTGCTCTTTGATCCACTCCTCATGTCTCTTTGATACGAGAAGCATTCTCTTGTCTTTGGCTTTTTTGATTTTCTCCAAGAGCTCCTGGAAATCGGCAGGTTTTTCCACGAAGTCCATGGCTCCCAGTTTCATGGCCTCGACACTTTTGTCAATAGTGCCGTGACCGGTGAGTAGAATAACCTGTAAGTCGGGATTGATTTTTATGAGCTGCTTTAAAGTCTCTAGGCCGTCCATGTCTGGCATCAGCAGGTCAAGGACAATAGCATCGTAGGGCTCTCTTTTGACCTTATCGATAGCCTCGGAACCTCCGCCGGCTGTTTCAACGTTGAACCCCCGGCCCACCAATCTTTCCGCCAGCAATTTGACGAAGTGAGGCTCGTCGTCAACCAGGAGTACCTTAATTTCTTCTTCTGAATTCATTACACTCTCCCAGCCTAATCATCTTCATTCATTATTTTCTTGGCTGACTCGAAGTCTCCGGCCTCGGCAAAGGTTGCGGCCACCATGATATCCTCCATCTTGCGTCTGTAGGCGGCTTTCATCTTTCTTACTAACACATCCAGATTCACCGGTTTTTCCAGGTAGTCAAAGGCACCCAGCCGCTTGGCTTCCTCCTCGTCCTTTTCGGTCCCATGGCCAGTTAGAATAATCACCTGGATGTTTGGATATGCCTTCCTAACCTGGCGCAGAACCTCCATCCCATCGATACCGGGCATCTTCAAATCCAGGACCATGACATCTGGCTCTTGCTCTTCCACGTGCGAGAGGGCGTCCTCGCCGGCGAGGACGGTATCCGAGCGCAGATCGCGCATCTTTAACCGTTCTGCCAAAGCCTTGACGAATTCCTCCTCGTCATCCACCAGCAAAACCTTCATATTTTTCATGCTTACTCCTCCCTCTCGGAGGTGGATGCCGCCTCTTTCACCTCCGTGAGAATCTGCTTGGCACCTTTGAAATCTCCCGATTCGGTAAGTGTAGCAGATACCATAAGATCTTCAATCCTTTTGCGGATTACTTTCTTTTTTCTGCCCCTCTTGGACTTCTTCTTGGCTCCAGCCTCTCGCAGTTTAGCCAGGAGACCCTCGAGGTCGAAGGGAATCAGCAGGACATTCTCGTTCACAGCAGTGAGACCCCCTCTTAGCAAGTGTGCTGCCACTGTAGCGGCTACTCAAATCATGGCTAAGCAGTTACCGGGACCACGCCGGACCCCATTTTCACGCCCGCCCGGGCGAGACGGGAATGGACTCACTGTAGCAGTTTCACCGGGATGCCACATTACTTTGCAGTAAAGGAGAGGATTACCGTATTCAGCTCTCCGTCCCCTTGCTCAAAGGCGACGGTACCGCCGAGAGCTTCTGTGGTTCGGGCTAACATGGCGAGGTCTGATTCACCTTCTTCTCCCTCAGCCAAAGGGCCACCGGAGAGTAGTGCTCTTATCTCGTCGGCCTCAACCGTCCCTCGGTCTGTGACCATCACCTGAAACAGTTCTCCGGATCGATCTGTCTTCACCGTTACTTCAGTCTCCCTAGGGGAGCGATTTATCGCCCGTTCCACGAATCCAAAAATTACATACAGAAGCCGAAAGGGGTCGATCTGGAAGTGCAAGGGTTCAGATTCCAGCTGCGTTTCTAAGTTTACCCGACGCAGGGTGGCAAATCTTTGGGCCAGAAGAACGGTTTGCCTGACCTTCTCATTGAGATCCAGTTCCACCAACGGCTTGTCCATGCTGTGAGCGAACTGGTTCAACCGTTTAACGATGTCCGCACTACGTTGCACCTGTTCCTCGATAGAGGTCAGCAGGTCGTTGAATCGCGAGTACGGTGGCCAATCGTCGGGCACGTCTTTTTGCAGGATATCTCCCATGAGTCCGACTGATTGGTTAATAATAGCGAGAGAGTTTTTGATCTCATGGGAAAGGCTGGCAGTCACTTTGCCCATGAAGCCTATTTCTTTTACTCTTGAGAGTTCTTCAACCTTTTTATGCATGGCTTAAACCAGTGCTCGCTGTTCTTGCGGCTTCTTTCATTTTCTCCAGCATTTCTTCTATGTCCACCGGCTTGATCAGATAATCAAAGGCACCCAACCTCATTCCTTCGATACCCTCCCTGGTGGCTCCATGGCCGGTCAGGAGGATGACCTGTGTATTCGGGTGGGTGGATTTGATTTGCCGCAAAACTTCCAATCCCCCCAACCCCGGCATCATCACATCCAGAATGACCACCTCGAATTCCTTTTCAACCAGCCTGGCCAATGCTTCTTCCCCGTTTAGTGCGCTTTTCACCTCAATACCTCGCAACATGAGTCTCTCTGAGAGGGCCGAGACAAATTCTTCTTCGTCATCAACCAGCAAAACTCTATATTCTGCCATCTTCGGCTCCTATGCCTTCGTACATTTCTGAGGAAGAACTACCGTGAAAGTGCTCCCTTTTCCCACCTCGCTTTCTACTCTGATGTCACCACCGCATTTGGCTACAATGCCGTAAGAAATGGATAGTCCAAGTCCGGTACCTTGCTCTTTTCCCCTCGTGTAGAAGGGTTCAAATATGTGCTTGAGCTCATCCGGGTGAATGCCGTGGCCGTCGTCTTCGATTGTAACTTCAACGCTACCCGGTTCGGTCTCATTCTCCTTGGTGGCAATGGTGATATGGCCCCCGTCTTTCACCGCTTCAAAGGCATTGTTAATGATGTTCAAGAACACCTGCTGGAGCTGGCCCCTGTCGTGGGCGATGGGGGCGAGATCCGGAGCAAGGTTGAAATTCACCTTGATATTTCGGTGGAAGGCCTCCTTCTCCAGAAAGCCCAGCACCTCTTGCAGCAACTCGTTGAGGTAGATTGTCTCAACCTTCACATCCATCCGCTTGGCGAATCCGAGCAGTCGATGAGTGATATCCCGGCAGCGACTGATCGATCTCAGAATGGAGTCCACCTGCGCAAGTAATTTCTCCTGGTCATGATACTTCTTGGATAATTGTACCAGGTCTTTAAGCAAGCCTGCTTTTTCGTTGATGATGGCCAGGGGGTTGTTGATCTCATGAGCCACACCAGCGGCCAGCCTCCCCAGTGAAGCCAGCTTGGCAGTGTGTTCCGCTTCCATATGGTAGGACTCACGTTTTTGATCAGCCTCGCGAATTCGATCTACCACGAGGCCGGTAGCCCTGAAAGAGACTATGAGGATAACCACCACACTGACCACCAGGACCAGGAGGAGTTCGCTTTTCAAGGTAAACCAGCCGGCCATTACCTCGGCGGGCTCCTTGACCAGAACGAGAATGAAATTGGCACCCCGCAAGTAGGCGTAACCGAGAAGGTGTTCTCCGTGATTGTCCTTGGTTCTGGTTATAACAGCTTCCTGGCTCATGGGTGGGACCGCAATAGAAACTCTTTCCAGGACGTTACCATGGTATCGCGAGGGTGTTTGCAGGACGCCCCCGCCATCGATAAGAAATACATCGCTTCCGGGTCTGAGGATGATGGTACTAATGAGCTGGTTGAATTTCTCGGTGTCAATGGTAGCGCGCAAAACGTAAAAATCACCCTCAACAGTATCCCGTTTGATGGCTATGACGAAATGGGGAAATTTACGGTATCCCAAGAAAACGTTGCTGACATAGACCCCACGAAGCTGTACCTCCTGAAACCAGTCTTGATCTCTGTAATTCTTGCCCTTGAGTTCGTAGGGCCCGGAGTAGCTTCGCTGGAGGCCGGAAGAGTCGATGAGACCGAGATCTACAAACTCCGGGAACTCTTCTCTCAGACTCTGAAAAATGAAATTGAGACGGGCTTGGTTGCTCAGTTCCTCAAAAGTGCGCTCCCGGATCAACAACCTCAGGGTGGACTCCCGCTCACTCAGGAAAAGCTCAAGGGTGTGTTTGGTACTCGTGATCATCCTTCTCAGTGGTTTGACGATTTCTTCCTTGAGCACACTCTGATACTGATAGTAGTTGATTACGGCCATGAGCAGCAGAGGAATAATCGCAGTGACACAGAGAATCAAAACAAAATTCTTGCGCAGGAGATTGTATCGTTCAGGCCCTTCCCCGTAGTAGGGAAAGTCCTTGAGGCCTTTGGGTATCAGCCGTCGAAACTTTTGCCAGGCACCTTTCATCCTCATCAACCCTGAGAAGTTTCTCCGCTCAAGATCGCCCCGGGCTCGAGTCCACCACTTTTGGCAAACTCCAGGGCCCGGTCGTGCGGCCCGATTACAGAATCAATAACCTTTATCTTTTTCCAGGTGAGATACTGAAAATACTCCTCCTCGATACCTCCACAGATTACCGTGGTAATTCCTTCGGTGAGAATCATGTGACAAAGATCTTCAGGGGATACCGTTGGTAATACGACAGTTTTGGAGTGCAGCACCTCGCCAGTGGCATCCACGGTGGCAACCAGTACTTCGCTGGTCAAGTCAAAGCGCGGTGCCACTTGGTCTCGCCACATGGTAATCAACAGTTTTTCGTTCATTCGCTATCAATCAGCAAGTATTGTGCCACATATAAAAGATAATAAAATCAATATTTTAATAATAAATAAGATTTCGATTGTTTCGAATTAAGACAAAATAAAACATTAACCGATCTTCCTCTTGGTACGAAATTGAGACTATCTGATACACCATCGCTGCCCACCGGTCACATGAGGTTGTGCTGCTTCATTTTCCTCCAGAGAGTTGACCTACCCCATCCAAGAAGTTTGGCCGCTCTGGTCCTGTTGCCCCTAGTCTTCAGCAAGGCCTCGGAGATCAAGCGACGTTCCATCTCCCGCCAGTTGAGCCGATGGTCTGTTAGCTTTTTGTCGTCCTCCAGTCCTATGGAACTCCCCCGTTCACCACCGTTCACCCTGACCTCTGGTTCCAGGAGTTCATCTTTTGGTCCTCCGAGATAATCAGGCAAATGTTCTGGCTTTATAACGGTTTCATGACAAACAGTGGTGGCATATTCCACCATGTTGCTCAACTCGCGCACATTGCCCGGGTATGGATATCGGCTGAGGATCTCAATGGTTTCCGGGGAAAAGCCTTTGATTTTCTTATAAAAATTTCTTTTAAATTTGTTCAGGAAATACTCCATGAGAAGTCTGATATCTCCCTCCCGCTCACGCAGGGGCGGTACTTCGAGCCTCACCACGTTGAGTCGGAAAAGAAGATCTTCCCGAAAATTTCCTTGCCCCACCATGGCCTGCAAATCGCGATGAGTTGCGGCGATAAGTCGCACATCGGCCCTTGCGCTTCTGGTCGCGCCCAACGGGATAATCTCCTTGTCGTCAAGGAACGTCAGAAGCTTGACCTGAAGGGTCAGAGGTAAATCGCCGATTTCGGTAAGATAAAGCGTCCCTCCGTCGGCCAGCTGGAAACGACCTGGCTTATCCCGCACAGCACCGGTGAAAGCGCCTCGTGTATGACCGAAAAGCTCTGATTCCAAGAGTGTCTCGGGCAAGGCGCCACAGTTGATCTTAATGAAAGGCCCTTGCGCTCTGGGGGAGAGCCGGTGGATCACCGAGGCAACCAGGTCTTTACCGGTGCCAGTTTCTCCGGTTATGAGCACGGAGGAATCAGTCTGAGAGATAATGGGAAGAATGTCCAAAAGTTTTTGCATCTTGAGGCTGTGACCAACCAAGTCTGCGTAATGGTGCGTAATTTGACTCTTCTTATCCAACTCACGGAGAAGCGAAATATCCTCGATGGTCTCTATCACCCCATGGGGTTCACCTTCATCGTCCTTGAGGACAGATACGTGGATCATAACCGGAATTTTCTGCCGGGCTCGGTTGATGATGTTTCCCTCGATGCGAATGGCTTGATCACTATCCAGAGCCTCCCTTGCCGGACACTTGTGAGGGCAAAGGTTGCTCCTGATTATGTGGGGACAGAAAACTCCAATCGCCTCTTCACGGCTGAAGCCGGTCATGGCTTCCAGTGATCTGTTTATCGCCTGCAACCGCAAGTCCATGTCCAGAATGGCGACTCCCACTGGAATGGCGTCGATGATCTGGTTTGCCCCAGTCCTTTTCCTTGTGCGTGATGATGTGGCCATAGACAACTCTCATCGTGGATTTACCTATTCATCCCCATATCTCCCTTGACGCTAGAGATTGTGCTCCACTACAATTCAAAGTCTACGGTATAGCTGTTCATTTGTCAACAAAATGAAACAAAATGGAACACAAAGCCCCAGGATAGGGGTCTTGTTTGTAAGGGAAGTGGTCCTCGTATAGAACTTGCTATGGAGCAGTGGAGAACAGGTAAAATCGTATCGGGCGCTAGTGTATTTGAACGTTTTCCTTCGATGGACGTTGCGAGATTGAAGAATGATTGAAGCAACAGGGATCACAATCCGCGAAGCTTTACAGGAAGATGCCCTTGCCATTCTAGCACTATCTGAGGCCAGCAAGGACGAGCTGGGGTCAATCAGCCAGCATCGCCAGTGGCTTAACCAACAAATAGATAGCGGACAGGTATTCGTTGCCGAAACCAATGAAGGGGAGGTTGTTGGCTTTGTGGTCTTTAATCATAATCTCCTTGCCGAAGACGAACATACCACCATCTACTATCTGTGTACAGATTCGAGCTATCGAAGGCGCGGGATTGGAAAGCGTCTTATGGAAGCAGTGGCAGTAGATGCCCGTTTGTACGGTAAGAAACGAATAACTCTCAAGTGCCCGACTCAACTTCCAGCAAACCATTTCTACCAGAGCATCGGCTATACATTGCAGGAAAGCGAAACAGATCATGAAAGCGGCCCACTAAATGTTTGGATTCTGTCCCTGTGACATAATCTCTAGAGATTTTCAAAGAATTTGCCATACGGTAACGGGGGCAAATCTCCCTTTGGCGTCTATGTGCATTTCCTCTGATGATACCATATGCTCAGACCGTTACGGATCCAATATCCGGGTGGTCAGTACCAGGTGATGAACCGCTTCCATCTGCCAGGGCAGTTGGGGGGGTTGAGTCTAGAAGAGATCTGCAGGGACTATGGATTGAAAACCCATGGTTCGACAAGCGGTGCCGTAGAGAGGGTGAGAGGTCGGATTGCTAAAAACCGGCGATCCAACATGGGTGTTGAAAGACTGGCACCAACGGTAAGCAAACGTCAAACGGAGACATGACCCCCCTCTTTATATTGAGCTCCTAACGTTACATAACTCTTCTCATCTCGCGCTGGCGTCTGATCAAGGTCCAATCAACCATATGTTCAATGGGGGCGCGGTCGTCGGTGAGAACCATACCGTTAGGGTCGGATTCCACCTGCTTATAGTTTGACAAATACTGCCGTGCCAAACCCTCAAGCTGAGTGCCGAAGGCCCTCTCAAGCCGCGTAAAGTCTATTTTGCTGTCAGACGCTAGGAGAATATAATTGTACTTTCCGTGGGCCACCTTCATCCGATACACATTGGTGAAGACAAGGTTGAGCGTGTTTATGAGGGACTTGAGCAGTGGCGACTCCTCCCCTGCGGCTGTGACGTTCATCGCGAGAATGCCTTCTTGGTGGAGTCTGCTTTTCCCTTCTTCGAAGAACTCCCTGGTGACCAAGTGAAAAGGGATATATATTTGTTGGACATAGGCATCGACGATGATGAGGTTATATTTCTCGGAGGTTTTGCGGATGAAGATCCGTCCATCCTGATTTATGACGTTTGTCCTCGGATTCAGAAAAAAGTATTTTCTGCTTATATCAATTACTTTTGGGTCTACTTCGACAGCGTCTACCTGTATGGCGTCCGAATAGAAGTAGAAGAGTTGGGCCGGTATGGTACCACCGCCGAGGCCCACGAGCAACACATTCATGTTTGAGTCGTCGAGGAGAAGAGGCAAGGGAGCGTAATAGTCGAAATAATACCCGGAAAGTGGACCATCACGCCTTAAAACGGTCTGAAAACCAACTCCGTCATTGTACATGAGGTACCGGCAGCAGGCAGAGTCAAAGACCTCGATATACTGGTAGCTAGATTCGGTGGAAAAAATCGGTTTTGAGTCAGTACGGAGAGCGGATGGTTTTAGAATAAAAAACGGGACAACCAGGGCGAGGGCCAGGTAGTATTTCGCCTGCGAGAAGCCGGCGACCGTCACAAGGAAGAGGGCAGCAGCAAAAATAATTATGGTTTTGGCTGTCCCGATCAGGGGGATGAAGATTAGGATAGGTAGAAACGTTCCGATGATACTGCCGATCGTGGAAATTGCGAATATGTGCCCTGATGATTTCCCCACATGTTCCACTGCCGCGGTGAGCCTTATGAGGAAAGGGCTGGTCATACCGAGTATGAAGATAGGCACAGAAAAAAGGAGCGTTACGGTTAGAAAGGAGCCAGAGAAGACAAACAGGAAGGAGGAATTCATAGTATCAACAGCCGACATAATCCCTCGCACGAGAGGAGGCGTGATGAAGGGGACGAGCAAAAGAAAGACACAGGCCACAAGAACCAGTTTCAGCAGGACATCCAGGCGGGGCTTTTTGTCCGCAAGTTTCCCGCCCACAAAATATCCGAGAGACAGTGCGATCATGATGATCCCGATGATATTCGTCCAGACATAGGTGGATGTGCCGAAGAAAGGGGCAATCAGCCGTGATGCGGAAAGTTCCACAGCCATGATGCACATCCCGCTAGAGAATGCGAGGACATAGGCGTAAGCGTTACTGCTTCTCGATCTGTCTTCCATTGGCTAAATTCCCTTGCAGGATCGTATTCATCGATCCCAGTATCCCGGTATGTCGATACAGGGAAGGTTTCAGTTCCATTTGGATTTTTTTTGGTCGCGGGTCCGGGCCGAGAACCCATTTACCGCCTGCATCTACTGATAAGAACTCGCTTTCGATATGTAAAGAGTTCAAATCTCCGTTTGACGTTTAGGTGTATCTCCTCTGATGATGGCAGATGGTCAGACCGTTACGGATTGAATATCCGGGTGTTTGATACCAGGTGATGAACCGTGGTGGATACCAAGCAAACGTCAAAGGGAGACGTGACCCCAGGCCTTAACACCACCGCTTATGCCAGGATTCTCATTACCCAGAGGACGGATCACCTGTGACTCGCTTTCGGGTCGGGATGAAAAAATGAATAGACCACCGGGATAAGTACCAAGGTGATCAGCGTCGATGCGGTGAGACCTCCGACCACCGCCCGTGCCAGCGGGGCCTGGGCCTCGGATCCTTCGCCGATGCCGAGTGCCAACGGCAGCAGGCCGAAGATGGTGGTCAACGTGGTCATCAGAATTGGCCGCAATCTACGTCGACCGGCCTCGGTCAGGGCATCGCGTGTGCGCACCCCGTCTCGAACCAATCTACCGGCCTGGTCCACCAGGAGAATTGCATTGTTGACCACGATTCCCCCCAGCATAATGCAGCCGATATAGGACTGCACATTCAGCGTCGTTGCCGTAACAAACAGCGTCACCAGCACACCCACCGCCGCCAAGGGGACGGAAAACATAACAACCAGTGGATCCCGTAACGATTCATATTGACAGGCCAGCACCATATATACGAGGACCAACGCCAGCACGAGTGAGATGACCAGTTCTCTGAAGGCCTTTTGCTGTTCTTCGAAATTTCCGGCGACCCTCAGATCATAACCGACGGGGCGTGGAATTTGGCCCAGCAGAGCCTGAACCTCTGCGGCCACAGAACCCAGATCGCGCCCCGCGACGTTGGCGCGGACCGTCACCATCCGCTGCTGGTCTTTGCGATCAATGAGAATCGGACCGCGGCTCGGTTCGGACACGACGACGTTGCGCAGCGTCACCTTTTCACCGGATGCAGTTGTCAGCGTAAGATTGAGAATCTCATCTAAGGAGCGTTTCTCGGCATCTTTTAGCTGAACCAGAATGCGATAGGAATTGCCTGCCGCACGGTACTCACCGGCTTTGGAACCGGCCACCGCGGTTTGCAGGAGTTGAGTGACGTCGCGTACACTCAGGCCGAGATCGGCGACTTTGTCACGGTTCACGCGAATTTCCTGCTGGGGTATCCCTGCTTCGAGACTAATCTGAACGTCGGTGATACCCGCAACATCCACAACCGATTTCGCAACGCTGCGGGCCAGGGCGTCAAGCGTAGCAAGCTCGTAGCCGCGGATCTCGATGGTCAGCCCCTCGTCACCGCCCAGGATTCTTTCCAGAATGAACTGACCCTGCGGTGCCCGGACACGAATCTCCATACCGGGAACACTGCTGTCCAAACGGCGCCGCAAGTCTTTGGCGATTTCCACATTGGAGCGTTCACGTTGGGATGCCGGGAGCAGCGACATGCGTATTTCACCCTCTGACCCCGCGTCAACCCGCCAGCCGGAGGCACCCACACTGACCACCGACGCCACCGCCTCGGGCACGACAGGTCCAGCGATCTGCTCCATTATACGTGTCTGCCGATCGACCAGTCCGAGCCGGGTACCGATTTCCATCTTGCCGGTCACGAGAACCTCACCCTCATCACTGGGGGGCAGAAATTCAGTGCCTATCAGGGGCAAGAGCAGCAGACTTGCGCCGAGCACGGCAGCGGCCGTACATACGGTGACCAGACGATGGTCCAAGGCCCAACGCAGCAAATCCAGGTAAGCGTTTTCGAGACCCGAAAAGACGGAATTGGCGGCGGCGACCCAGCGGTTCCTGCGAGACGTCGACTCCGTGAAATGCTGTTGGTTTGACGTCAAGAGCCTGGAGGTCAGCATGGGCACCAGACTCAGCGCCACCGTCAGCGAACAGATCAGCGCAAAGATGATCACGTACGCCAGCTCCTTAAAAAGGATGCCCGAGACGCCGCGCACGAAAATCAACGGCAGAAAAATTACCAGCGTGGTTATGGTGCTAGCGACGATTGCTGGCCCCACTTCACGGGCACCTTCCACCGATGCTTCCTCCGGCCTTTCCCCGGTCTCACTGCGGCGGCGGAAGATGTTTTCGAGCACGACAATGGAACTATCGACCATCATACCTACCCCCAGGGCCAGCCCGCCCAGGGTCATCAGATTCAGAGTGAATCCCCCGAAGAAAATTAACGCAAACGTGATCACGATTGAGATCGGAATCGACAGGGAAATAACCAGCGTGCTGCGGAAGTCGCGCAGGAAAAACAGCAAAACCACGATCGCCAGGCCGCCCCCGTAAAGTACCGAGCGGGCAACGTTGGCGATTGACCGCTCAATGAAATTGCCCTGGTTGACCACCGGGACGATCTTGATCTGAGGAAAGTCTCGGTTGACCGCTTCAATTTCAGCCAGGATGCGCTTAGACACTTCCACCGTATTGGCATTGGCCTGTTTGCGAATAGCCACGCGCACTCCTCGCCCACCGTTAACGCGTACGATGCGCGTCAGCTTCTCATAGGTGTCTTTGACCTCGGCGATTTGACCCAGCGTTATGGCGGCACCGTCACGCTGGACGATGACCGTGTCTCGAATCTGATCGAGGTTGATAAACTCGGCGGGTGCGCGGAGCATGACCTCATACCGTCCCTGTTCGATCTTGCCCGTCGGAAGATCGAGGTTGGCGTCACGAATGGCCTCGAGCACTCGATCCAGAGGCAAACCTGCGGCGTTGATCCGGTCAGGATCGAGTTCGATCCGGACCTCGCGGTTGAAGCCGCCAAAAACGTCAACCTGCGCAACACCCCGAATGCGGGCGAAGCGGTTACGGATCTGGACTTCGATCAGTTCCGTGAGTTCCACGGGATCGAGGTTGCTGGAAATTCCCAGCAAAACTATCGGAAAACTGGCGACGTCAAATTTTCGGATGCGGGGCCTGACGACATCATCCGGCAGCTCGTTGATCTCGTCTTCGAGTTTGCCCTGAACGTCAATCGCCGCAGTGTCGATTTCCGTACCCCACACGAAACTGACACGAACCGTGCTTCGGCCCTCTGAGGATGTCGATGTGATTTCCTCCACTCCGGGCACCGTCGCAACGATCTCTTCAATAATCTGGGTCACCAGCCGCTCCATAACCTCGGGACTGGCACCTTCGTAATTGGTTCGGATGGTCAGGGTCGGCAGTTCGATGTTGGGCAGCATGTCGATCTGCAGCCTGCTCAGAGAGACGGTTCCAAGGACGACCAAGATCAGGGTCACCATTGTCGCAAAAATCGGGCGCTTGACGCTGAAACTCGGCAGATTCATGGGGTGTTCACCTTTTTGCGGCCGGCGGAGTTCTTGTTCTGCTCGGCAGGAATCGTGATTGGGGAGCCGTCGTTTACCAGTTGCTGCCCCAGGGTTAAGACCTGACCAGAAAGCCCCTCTCCTTCCACCTGCACCCGGCCGCCCTCGCGGATGCCCACTTTTACTTCGCGCCAGACCACCGATCGTCCATCCTCACTGACGATGAAAACACCGCTCTTGTCATCACGTACGGTCAACGCTTGCTCCGGGACGATGGTGGCCTCCGGCACCCGCGCTAATACCACTGTGGCCCTTATGAACAGGCCGGGTTTGAGTCGATGCTGTGGATTGTCGATGGTCATTTCGATCCGTGCCTGCCGGGTGGACTTGCGGAAGACGGGGGCAATGCGATCGATGCGCCCCGTATACTGTTCGCCTGGATATGCGTCCGTTGTTAACGAAACGAGCTGTCCGGGTTTCAGGTGAGCATAGTCTCTCTCGTTGACGAAAACCACCCCGACGATGGGATGTAGTTCGACGATGGAGAGCAGCGGCTCGTTGGCGGCTACGGTCTGGCCTTCGTCCAGATAGCGCTCAGCGACGATGCGATGCTCATCGCCTCCGGTCCAGCCTGCTGTTACCTTGGTATAGCCGAGCCGGATATTTGCGGTTTCCAGCGATGATTCGGCCTTGGTGACCTGGGCCACAGCGACTTCAAGTTGAGCCTGCTTTGCCAGTTGATCCTGCCTTGCAGCATCGAATTCAGAATCAGATGCGATCCCGCGCTCTAACAGCGACTCGGTGCGTTTAAACTCACGTTTGGCAATTTCCAGGGCGCTCTTGGCCTCGGACAGATTGGCCCTGGCAACTAACAGATCGGCCTTAGCCTGAGCTACAGCCTGGACATACTCGTCATTGTCCAGCTCGGCCACAACCTGACCCCGCTGGACCGTATCTGCGATATCCACGATCACCCGCTCCACGCGGCCGCTTACTTTCGGAGCAACAACAAACTCAGCCAGGGCCTCCAGCTCCCCGCTGAATGTCCGCTGTAACGCGATCGGCCCGCGCTGAATCTGAGCCACTTCCACCGGCACCGCTCGTGAAGCCTTACCCCTTTTGCTGGAGCCGGCCCGGTCCAAAAATTGACTGAAAATTACCAAGCCTAATCCCGCCGCCGCTCCAAGCAGAAGAACCGTCTGTATTGAGATTTTAAAGCCGCCCGATTTCATGGTAAAAGAACCTTTCCATTGTCATTATAATGGGCACTTCCCTAAAATAGGTGCTGGTTGTACCTGACATAGGGAACATTGCCCTTTTAGCGCTGATATTGCAACGAAAAAGTGGTAGGTGAAAGGATCCATATGGCGATTCGTCAGTGCTGCTTTTCCCAGTGAAGCATGTATAAAGACGCATCATATGTTCAAAACAGTTTTCGTTTCTCTTCGTGAAGCAAAGGATTATAGCGGATAGCAAACGCGTTGTAAAAGCACCTGCATATCTGAACAAACCGACCGCCATTGGGCGAGATCGGGATTCGTGAGGATCTGATATGATACTTGCAAGAGGTTATCATCATCTGCTGGAGTTCCTTGCCGTGTGCGGGGTATTGTTTGTGTTGGCGTCCTGTACGCTGGTCGAAAAACGGATTGACCGCACGGCGGGAGGGCCCAATGTGCCTGCCGATACAGTGGTGCACATGCGCTTGGAGTCTGCCGAGCAACCCGAAGAGATTGCACCGCGAACAGTGCCGCCGGGGCCATTGAAAATCACCATCACCGAAGCCATTTTGCTTTGCCTTGAAAACAACCGCTCACTTGTGGTGCAAAGATTGAATCCCTCGATCCAGCAAACACTTGAGGACCAGGAAAGAGCTGCTTTTGATCCCACCACAAACGCGGACATCTCTGCTGGGAGGGTGAAAGGAGAACGCCTCGCAAGATCCGGATCTGAAACTGAAGATTTCACCACCGATATCGCCGAAGGCATCATTTCGCTGGAGCAATACTTTCCCACCGGCACAACGGTTGACCTTGAAGCCAGCGCGCAAGTGAATGACTCCTCTCTCTACGATGACAGCTTTTATTCGACCCGCTTGGGCATGACGGTTACCCAGGCACTGCTCAAAGGGTACGGCACGGACGTGAATCTGGCCCGACTGCAGCAGGCACGCCTGGATACGCGCATGTCGGAATATGAGTTGCGGGGTTTTACCGAGTTTCTGGTGGCGGAGGTGGAACGCACTTACTGGGACTATGCGCTGGCTCTGCGTCAGATCGAAATTGTTGAGGAGTCACTGAAAGTCGCCCGTCAGCAACTCAACGAAACCAAAGAATTGATCGCCGTCGGTCGATTAGCAAAAGCTGAATTGGCAGCGGTCCAGGCCGAGGTTGCGGCACAGGAGCAGGCTCTCATCGAGGCACGGGCCAACAAGGAAGCTATTCGTCTGCAACTGCTGCGGCTGCTCAATCCTGCGGGGCCCGGAATCTGGCAGCGGGAAGTTGATTTAATCCATCAGCCGACCTTGCCTGATATCAAACTGGAAGACGTTGAGCAGCATGTGTCCGTATCCATTCGTATGC
>CAYFXH010000062.1:0-108 GCA_964346905.1 uncultured Desulfobacteraceae bacterium
CGTCATTAGGTCATTACGCTGCGCTGTCATTTGTTGTAAGAGTACTGGATCGCGGCTGGAAAGCCGCTCCCACAGAGTCTAGAGGCTGGAGGAGCGCTTGGCTTGAGG
>CAYFXH010000062.1:118-25048 GCA_964346905.1 uncultured Desulfobacteraceae bacterium
GGGCGGGGAAAGCCGCTCCCACAGAGGCTGGAGTTGAAGGAGCGCTGCGCTGTCATTGGGCACTTTAAGATTTCGGATTTCGGATTTCGGATTTGGAAGGGCATGGAGCTAAATCCAGCTGGCAGATTGCAGCCAGCAGCGGGCAGCATTGACTCCGATGGTTGATCTGTGGTCGGGCAATGTTAACTAGTCAAGTAGAGGGAGATATGTCCAAGCAAAAAAAGGTAGTGGCCGTGAACGGTTCGCCTCATGCAGGGCTTGGAAACACCTCGCAGATGATTGCCATGGTAAAGCCCCACCTGGTGCGAGAGGGTTTTGAGCTCGAAGAGATATTTCTGAGTCAGTACATCATCAACTACTGTATTGGCTGCGGGGTGTGTATAGAAAAGGGGGCTTGTTGGATCAAGGACGATTACAAGAGCGTGAGCAGAAGAGTACTGGAAGCAGAGGCAGTAATCCTGGCTTCACCCGTATATTTTTTTAACGTCACCGGACAGATGAAGACTTTTCTCGATCGTTCTCTTACCTATGGGCACAAGCCCAGGGGTACCTGGAAACCCGGTCTGGTCGTTAGCGTTTCAGCCGGGTCGGGGGAGACCTCGGTGGCTGAATACCTCAAGTACGTCCTGAGGGTCTTTGGGGGTTTTCCCGTTGGGGCCCTAACCTCGATTGCAGTGGGACCGGGTGAATTTGTGGGGAAGGAAGCAGTCGAGGCCAGGGCGGCCGACCTTGCCCGGGACCTGATCCGGGCGGTGAAGGAGGGACGCCGTTATCCTGCCACGGATTTGGACCTGCGGTTCTGGCGTTTCATGAGTTATCTTGTGAGCGAGAATCGGGAGTTCATGAGGTCGGACCACCAGCACTGGCAAAAGCTGGGCCTCTACGATAACTTCGAGGCTTATGTAGGTCAAACGCCGGCCCCGCCGAGTATGGAGCCGAGCGTGAGAGAAGCTTGGATCGAGGAGATGATTCAAGAGCAGAAGGAGGGGGTCTTTGCTCCCGGTGGGCCTGAGCCTGAGAGGGAGGCTGACTCTGCCGCTGTAGAGGGTTTAAACTCCGTGATGGAGCTTTTGCAGAGCATGCCCCAGCGTTTCAATCCCAAGGCAGCAGAGGGGCTGAAGGCTATTTATCAATTTGAGGTTTCGGGAGATGAGGAGTTCACTGCCCATATTAGGATCGCCGACCAAGAGGCAACTTTCCATGAGGGGGCGGCAGAAGATCCAGATGTGGTCATCAAGACCCCAGCCAAGGTGTGGCTTGAGATAACAAGGGGGGAAATAAGCGGACGGTGGGCTTTTATGACGAGGAAATACAAGGTCAAAGGAGACATAACGCTCTTGATGAAACTTAAATCATTGTTTGATAGATCCGCGCTCGGGTCAAGCTAATGGTATAGGCGCAAGGCACAAGGCATGGAGCTAAATCCAGCTGGCAGCCCTTCGACTCCGCTCAGGACAGGCTTGCAGCTAGCAGCAGGCAGCAAGAGGACAGAGGACAGAAGGCAGTCCTTCTCCCCTTGTCTCTTTGCCCGTGACCTCTAAGGCACGTATTGCACGTCAAAGGAAACCTCAGCAAAGGCAGAAAAATTTCAGCTTTGCCCTCTTGTCTTTGCGTTTTCTCGGAGTTATATTCACGCACAGCGGCACGGATTTGAGTCACAAGCTCCGTTCATGTCCCTGCCGGATAGTAAAATCCCCACCCTCGTAACAATCGGGCGTGGGGGTTTTTTTTGAAAAGAGGGACGTTCTTGATTCATTGCGTTTTTGTTTGGGCATGGAGCATGGGGCATGGAGCATAGTTCGGGTCAAGGAGTTTCTTGCCAAGTATTTACTCTGACATTTCGGCATTCGTTGCTGGATAAAACCCGCATTGGTCTCCTCGAACTTTGCATTACATCCTCTCATCTGCAGTGTATAGCCTGAGATCCACTTCGGACGTCTACTGCTGACGTTTCTGGCGGGATACTGAGAATTGAGATATCGGGGAGGTTGTTTACCGATTGGACAGAGCTATGTATGAGGTTCTCTACTAGTGCCGTGAGCGGAGGATATCCCCCCGGGAGTACAACTGGATCTATGACGTAGAGAGGCAAGATATAAGAAATCTCAAGCCCACTACGTTACGCTCAATATCTTGAGCTGACTTTCCTTTGGCGGTCCCATTGAATTGAGAAAACTACACAGTCTTTCTACAGTTCAAAGTGGCCTCTATGTTTCTCTGCGCCCAATCATCGACCCGTCGTTCAGTTTCGACATAGCTGATGACTCTTTCGGACAGATGTCTCTCGTCCAGCAATGCTTGCACGATCTTTTCACCTGCATCTCTGGCCCGCATGGGGTTGATGTAAATAATCCCGTCTTCCTTGCCGAACCCCTTTTGTTTGAGGACCCTTGAAGCCCCACTCGTGCTCAAAGCTAGGATGCCTCGGTTCTCCGGACGTTTGTATTTTTGCGACAGGATGTACTCAAAGGCAACCAGGTTCATCCCGTCCTCGAGGGGGGTCACGAGCATGACATCGATCTCTTTCATAAACCGGTAATTCTGCGGCGCCGAAATGCCTTCGTCTAGGTGGATTATGGGTGAATCTTTCATCTTCTTGTTAATCTTGGTCACCCTTTCTTGCAAAAAGGCATCCAGTTTTTGATAGTCCGGGCTTTCAGACCTACTTGGTGCTGTCACTTGGTAGAAGTGGGCATCCTTTTGTGACCCCCTTAATTCGGTAAGGGCGTACTGAAAAATGGTGAGTCTTGCAACAAGTCCTTTTGTATAGTCGCATCTCTCAAGGCCACCAAAGATATACCTTCCTGCTTTTCTGTCATCAGTGATTTTGGAGTGAAGACTTTCCCCACCCCAGTCATAGTTCAGCTTTTTACCCTCCGAGACCTCAGAGAGGATGTTATCCACGTCCAGACCAATGGGAAAGGCGCCTATGGTTGTAACGAGATCCTGATGAATTACTTCGTAGAATTGATCGGTGATTCTTATTTCCACGGGAAACCATTCTTGCAGAGCTTCTAAATAGTGGTCACAATACTCTTTAGTATGAAAACCTATGAAATCATTGGAAAGCATGTCCCATGTAAGCTTCTGCAAGGCCGTCTCAAGGGTCTCTCCAAATGGATCGTATATTTGATTCTTAACTCTGCTTCTTTTGTCTTCCCGGATGAGTCCCTGGATTTCATGAATATTGAAGAAGGGTGTGTGTATGAATTGACCCACATTTATCTTCTGTCTCTCTTCCTCTGAGACTCCTTCTTCCTCCAAAAGTGCTTTATACACCCCAGCAATCCGCATCAGGTGGTAATCCTGATTCCATATAACAATAGGGTCTTTATCTTTGCGCATTTTCTTGGTCTTACGGGTTTCATCGATGATGGTATTGGCGAAGGTGACGCTGCTGCTTGTGTATTGAACGAAATCATTTTTCACAAAATGAGGCCTTGGAAAAACCGGTGTCTTTTTGTAAAAAAGCGGAGGTCGGGTAAGGTGCATGAGAGGCCAGAGAAATCCATTGGCAAATTTACTGTAGTAACTATGCATATGTTTGGTATCGAAAAAAACAAACCTCATGTAAAAGTCGTAATCTTTGTACTTGAAGTGCATTCTGCCATCGCGCTGTATCTCGATATGAGGAAAATGATCAGGAGCAAATTTCGCTTTTTTCGTCCTTTTAAATAACCGGTTGTAGTGTCCTCTGGCCACATCGATATCGTAATCGCCCATGGAGGCACCTATCCAGGTAGTGTCCCATTTACCCGGTTTGAGAAGACCTGCCATGGCCTGAACCAAACCTCCCTCTCCAAAGCTCGGAGCTGCAGGCTGAGTTCCCTTTTTTAGGCACTCTTCAGCATCTTTTAGAAAGCCTTCCGAAAAACTGAATGGCCCCCTGTTGGAAACAATGAGAAGGTAGCTCATCTTAAATAGCTCCTATCAGGTTGCATGATTGAAATATTTGCCTGACTATTCAATGATTCTCGTTGCAATAATCAGAGGCGAAGTCTTTGTCGGCGGGATTGACTCGGCCAATTCTATTTTCAGGATTCCGTTATCCAGCCTAAAAGAAATGTCAAGAGTTCCTCAGGGGGCTTAATCCACAGATCAGCAGCAGTTGGTCGTAATTCTTCACGAACCAGTATACCTATGCCCTTTCCCTTTATGGCTCTAAACGCATCCTCATCCGTCACATCGTCTCCCAGATAAGCGGCTACCGCTTCTTGATTCATTTCCTGAAGAATGGTTCTAACAGCATCACCCTTGTCCCTGGCTGGAACACGTAGTTCAAGACCGCCATCAAATTCATGCAAACTGAGCTGCCAAGCCCGTGAGAGAGCCGACCATCCGGGTTCAACCAGATTTCTTATTTCCTTTACCATTTCTTCGTCTAATCCTCTCCAGTGGATAGCCAGACAACCTGGCTTTTTTTCACAACGACTTGCAAGCCCGAGCTCTTCAATCCACTCGTCGGCCGCAACCAGCCCATCTACGTGTTGTTCATCCATGGAATCAATCTCATATGTTCCATCCGTTTTCAAACGCTCCAGTCCATGGGAGCCCCATATCTCCGGTTGCTTTTCCAACTGTAGGAGGGGGATCAAATCCCTTGTCCACCTTCCTGTAATAATCACCAGACGTGTATCTGGCACTTGCATTATGTTGTTAAGCACTTTGCGTACGCCCGGATAGGGTTCGGCTTCATTCGGCTCTATGTGAAAGGGCGCCAGGGTTCCATCGTAGTCAAGGAGTAAGGCCTTTTGGGAAGCCTCGGTTCTTCGATAGTAAAAGAGTTCGAGGTCAATATCAGGGTTCAGGATTTTCATATTGTCGCCACCCCATGAAGTGGAAGCTCTGATTTAAGTATTGTATGCTTACTTCGAATGGTCTATATATGTCAACTTTGATCTCTTTCTTATCCTATGATTTCAGGTAAGACGCCATCTTTAGAGATGCAAGGGTGTGTCTTCCGCTCTGCATTTATAGAAGAGCATGACGTCCTTTCTTGTTGAAGGAGCCATTTTGGCTTAAAAAGTGCAATTCATTTGCTATACTTCAAAGGCGCTGAGGATCATGCTACAGTTTCACATGTCGGACAATTTGACGAATAGCAGCCAACTCGTCAGTCTGATCGAGAACTTTACATTCAAGGTCGAACATTCATGATTGATCCATTTGCGGTAAAAGACTGTGCGCTCATCGCCATCGCCACTGGCGAACGGGCCCATAATCTTCGAGAGTTGAGGGACCGTCTGGAGACCACCCGTCCAGGCTGTATCTACTACCATTTCTGGGGAGGTCTGCTCCGTTCCAGATTTGATGATCCCGAGTATCAAAACGACTTCGCGGTTTGGGCCTACCACGGACTCCACGATAGATTTCTGGCGGAGAGGCTTGCCCTCATCGACCCCACCGACTTCGATGACTTGGAAGACTTGCGGCGCGAGTTGATCGAGATCATCGAAGAAAGGCTGGATGAGAATGAGCTGGTTCCCTGGGCTGCGGCACATCAACAGTTTCACTTCATCCGGTCACAGATCGTCGTCTTTGATACAGGAATCCGCATTGACAAACCGGAAGAGTTGAAGGAGCTGATTCCTCAATTCACGGTGGGTAGTATATTTTATCACTTCGTGGACGCCCGTCGGCGGACAGCCAATAGAAACGATGATCTCAGCGAGTGGCTTAAAGGTTTCGGAAACAGTTATGATCAGCTATTAGCGCAGATAGCGGCCATGGATCCCTATTTCAAATCTCTGACGGAGTTGAGGGCCCAGCTTGGTTCAATATTCAAGGAGTATATGGTTACATGACTGATCTCCTGCTGGACAGATACCAAGAGATAGTGGGTGAAGATGTCATTAACAACCTTCGCCAGCTTGCCGAGCCTCTCAGAGGTACAAGGGTGGTGCATGTCAATTCTACCAGGGAGGGTGGCGGTGTAGCCGAGATTCTTCATCGGATGATCCCCTTAAAACAGGAGCTGGGGCTGGAGCCAAGCTGGGAAGTCATCGGTGGAGATGGAGAGTTCTATCAGTGCACCAAGTACATGCACAACACTTTGCAGGGGAACCGGTTCGAAATTCCACAACCCCTGCTAAGACGGTATGAAGAGATCAACCAGGAAAATGCGGAACGACTGCGGGGTCAATTAGAAGAAGCTGATTTCGTCATCATCCACGATCCACAGCCTGCACCCCTGTTGCATTTGTGTTCCGGGAGAAGAGGGAAGTGGATCTGGCGCTGCCATATAGATGTGAGCCGCCCCTACCGGTCAGTATGGAAGTACCTGCGCAGTTTTGTTGAACCCTATGATGCCAGCATTTGGTCTCTGGCAGAGTTTGCCCAACCCTTGCATCACCCCCTTTACCTCATTAGCCCCAGTATTGATCCCCTCAGTGAAAAGAACATTGAATTGGCAGACTCAGAACTTCAGGAAGTTAGAGAGCGATTTGGACTGGATCCCGACCGGCCAATTATTGCCCAAATCTCTCGCTTTGATCGGTTCAAGGATCCTTTGGGGGTAATCCAAGCATTTCGTCTGGCAAAGGCATTCACCCCACTCCAGCTAGTGCTCGCAGGGGGTGGGGCCACAGATGACCCTGAGGGGGAGGAGGTTCTGGCTGAGGCTAGAGCCGCGGCATTGGACGATCCAGATATCCACATCCTGCTTCTACCCTCGGATGCCCACCGCACCATCAATGCACTGCAGCGAATCTCAGACATAGTGCTGCAGAAATCCACAAAGGAAGGCTTCGGCCTGACCGTCACCGAGGCAATGTGGAAAGGCAAACCGGTGATCGGCGGAGAAGTGGGTGGTATACGGCTCCAGGTGCACAATCATCACACCGGTTTCTTGGTCAATACTCCTGAAGGGGCAGCGCTGCGAATCAGGTATCTCCTTACCCACAGGGATAAGTTGGAGGAAATGGGACAAAAGGCGCAGCAGTTTGTTTTGGAAAACTTTCTCATCACTCGTCATGTGAGGGAATACCTGACATTGATGCTTGCAATCCTTCGCGGAACCGAGGAAAGGATTGAGCTACAATAGTTACCCTTTCGTAAGCAGGGACGGTCATGCGATTATGCGTTTCTGTGTTATCGCGAAGCGCATAGCGCATGGCGCAGAGCGAAAAAGCAAGAAGCAAGGAGCCAGGAGTCAGAATTCAGAAGAAAAACAGTTAAAATTGAGTTCCTCTCAACTGCTGGCTACTGACTACTGGCTACTGGATTCTTTGATTTCGGATTTCGGATTTCGGATTTGGAGGGGCATGGAGCTAGATCCAGCTGGCAGATTACAGCCCTTCGACAGGCTCAGGACAGGCTAGCAGCAGGCAGCAAGAGGTCAGAGGTCGGAGGACAGAGGACAGAGGACAGAGGTCAGAGGGCAGAGGGCGGAGGACAGACGACAGACGACAGACGACAGAAGACAGAGAACGGAGGGCAGATTGCGGATTTCGGATTGGGGCTGAAAACGGCTATTTCTGAAACAATAATACAGAGATTTCACTATGATAATTTGGTCTGACCATAACGCACTAATCATCAGTCGCACTGAGTCCTCTTTTCTGCTGAACGAAACTTCTCATCCTTGTGGCCTTTTGTATTGACAAAATCTCAGGGATGGGCCAGGCTGATTGTATAGGTCCGTTTTGATTTTGTACCAAGCACAGACAAATTGAGGCAAGAAATAGGGTTTAAGATATACAGCTAAGACAGAAGGCATTCTGGTTTTTCGGAATTCTACCCTTTCAACTCCACTCTCATTGACATGGTTTCTCCTGAGGCCGACTAGGGTTCCTAAGACACCTGTCCTTCTCGCTCACCACAAAGATTCAATCTTCTCCAGCCTTCAGTTCTGTTATGGCCGCTAGACGGTGCTCTTGTTTTCCGCGAGCAGTCGTTCTGAGATAGTTTTTGCTCTTATTTTGGAACGAAAGACCTGCCAGAACAACTTATTCTAGCGGTATTTGAAGGATCAGCAGATATGGCACTAAAAGAAAAGGTAAGCTTAAAACAATGCCCGGCCTGTGGAAGTTGGGATGTCCGTAGGGGAGCAACTATTGAGGACGGTAGTATTGGTGACTGGTGCCCCCATTGTAAAAAATCTCTTCAAAGGATGAAAGCTGAATCGGCCGAAGACATAACCAGAAAAACAAAGGCTGGATTCCAAAGGTCAGGTTATAAACAATGCCCGACCTGTAGTAGTTGGGATGTCCAAAGGGGAGCAACTATCGAGGACGGTGGCGTTGGTCACTGGTGTCCTCACTGCGAAAAATCCATTGAAAAGATGATAGATGATGATGTTAAGAAACAGCTCAAGCTTGTCAAGCCTGAGTTTGCGGAGCGTCCCAGTGAGCCTAAAAAACAATGCCCGGCCTGCGGTAGTTGGGATGTCCGTAGGGGAGCAACTATTGAGGACGGTAGTATTGGTGACTGGTGCCCCCATTGTAAGCAGTCTATCCAAGAGACTCAACAAGAACATGCCCATGTGATCCCCTTCGAGTTTACCGGCAAAGCTGCCGAGTATTTCAGGATCTGGATCGTCAATATCTTCCTCTCCCTCCTCACGCTGGGGATCTATTCGGCTTGGGCTAAGGTGCGAAATAAAAGGTACTTTTACGGCAACACGCTGCTTGAGAGTGCACCGTTCGAGTATCTCGCCCGGCCAAATCAGATCCTGAAAGGGCGGCTGATTGCCATCGGTGCTTTTACCGTTTATGCAATCATGCATACCATTATGCCCGTTGCGGGGAAAATCCTCGGGTTCGTTTTTGTTGTGTTTGCCCTGCCGTGGTTGGTCATCAGGGCGCGTTCCTTCAACCTGCGAAATTCCTCCCATCGTAACATCCGATTCAATTTCAAGGCGCGTTACGCTGATTCGTTTACGATCTTCTCCTTGAGTGGGTTCCTGGTTGGGTTGACCCTCGGCATCACCTATCCTTTATATGTAAAGGGCATAAAAGAGTTTCTGGTCGAACATAGCCGGTACGGGACCAAACGGTTCTCTTTGCAGGCACGGGACAAGAGCCTCTATCCCATCTATCTCAAAGCGGTCGGCTTGCTGGTGCTTGGGGTCCCAGTTATGATGATCCTGTTCTCAATCCTTCTTGGGCTGCCACAATTGGTCGCCGCGGACCCCTCACTGACTCAGGAACAAGCGCGGTGGTTGGTCCAAAGCATTCTTATTTTCCCGTTGCTTATTTTCGGTGGGTTCGTTCTGTTGGTGCGCACCTACATACAAACGTCTGTTACGAACTTCGTGTGGAACAATGCGGTGTTCGGAGAGCATCGGTTTCAGAGTACGCTTAGGCCCTCCAGCATGATTTGGATTGTTATCTCCAATATGTTGGCCACTCTCTTTTCGTTCGGATTGTTGGCTCCGTGGGCGAAGATCCGGATGGCGCGTTACAGGCTGGAAAATCTCAAGTTGCTGGCGGCTGGCAATTTGGACGAATTTGTTGCTGATGAGCAGGAAGAAATCAGCGCCGCGGGTGAGGAGATTGCTGACTTCTTTGATTTCGATTTCTGGGTATGATGATGGAAGTAGGTGCACTTTTTTTCAACGGTAAGACTTCGCAGAAAGAAGAGGTGCGGATCCATTTTGACGATATCGGTGGAGTGCGAATCAGCGGTCTGGACAGAGATCTAGTCTATCAGCTGTCCGACCTGCGCATTTCTCCTCGGATCGGCAACACGCCGCGCTCTATCTATTTTCCAGACGGCGCCAAGTGCGAAACAGGGGATAACGATCTCATCGATGAGGTCCTTAGTCACCATTCTCGGGGCGGATTTCAACGGCTGGTTTACACGCTGGAGAGCAGGCTGCGTTTCGTACTTCTTTTACTTGTACTGACGGTGGCTTTTGTCTGGAGTTTTGTCGAGTTCGGCATTCCCGCGCTTGCCAAACACGCAGCCTTTGCCTTGCCCGCTTCCACGGACAGAGCCCTAGGGGAAGAGGGACTCAAAACATTGGAGCAACTGAGCGTTTTTTCTGCGTCGGAGGTGGATTGGGAGACGCGTGAGAGGCTGACAACGCTTTTCGACAATATGAAACGGCAACAGGGGGGTGGACACGACTACCGTCTGTTATTCCGTAAGAGTGATCGGATGGGTGCCAATGCATTCGCGCTGCCCGCAGGTATCATTGTGGTAACCGATGATTTGGTGCGGTTGGCCGGGAACGACAACGAGCTTGTCTCGATTTTTGCGCATGAAGTCGGGCACGTCGTACATCGGCACGCACTGAGGACTTTGCTTCAGAACTCGGTCCTAGAGCTCTTGGTAGCCAACATTACAGGCGATGTTGTCTCGAAATCCGCACTTTCGGCGGCTCTACCGAACCTATTGATCCAAATGAAATATTCTCGAGGATTTGAAATGGAGGCCGACCGTTACGCGTTGGATTACCTAAAGGCACGCAACATCCCTACCAAGCACTTCTCCGACATCCTGCTACGGTTGCAACAGCAACATGATACTACAATTGAGACCCATGACTATCTTGCCTCCCATCCTGCGACAAGCAAACGAATAGAAATGTTCCAACACGCTGAAAAGTTATAACCGTTACAGGCGACTCTGGAGTGGGCCATCCTTCGGCGGCAAAGTGAAACTCACCTGCATCACTGTAAAAGATGACGAAAACGGCACCGACGTTACTGCGAAATTCGAAATGGGGTCGGGCCAAGCCAACGAGCTAATTTTATTAGAAATGATGTCGAGTAATAGGTCCATATGGGCCAATAACGACGTTTTCCGAGGCAAAAAGATCACTTGAAGGAACCGCACCTGCTCAGCTGGCAGCCCGTCGACTATGCTCAGGACAAGGAGGCAGCCCCTCGACCCATTCGACCCTTCGACCCCTTCGATAAACTCAGGGCAGACAAGCTCAGGGCAGGCACGGGCGGGACAAGCTAGCAGCAGGCAGCAAACGAAAAAGCAAGGGGTCAATAAAGGATCAAGTCAACATTTGGCGCTTGCAAAAATCAAAAGCCATTCCAACATTCCTTTAAAAACTACACTCAATTGATCCCATCTCTCACGCCCAATTTCAACGGAAGGATGTCTGAAATACGTTAGACTCTTCCAACTCGCCTGCATGATTCTTGCAACATCTCTAAATTTGCCTTTTGGTCACATACAGCAACACTCTGGTGGCAGTAAATAATGAAGAATCAATACTTTGGGGATATCAATGACTACATGAAATATGGGCTTATCCGGGTGCTCACCGGCCATGGGCGAATCCGTACGGCAATCTGCTGGATGCTGACCCCGAACGACGGCTTTGCAGATGGGAAGTTCATTGATTACTTGTACAAGCCCGACTTCTGGCGGGGTTATGATGCAGCCCTGTATGATCGTCTCAGACATATCGTTCTGGAAGAAGACATCCGTGAGGTCTACGCGGCCCAATCTGACGGTACCCTTCCTAATTGCGTATTTTTCCCCCATATTCTTTCAGATAACCGTGAGGCACGGGCCAGATATTTTGAAGAATTCGAGAGGATTTCCAGGGGATGCGAGCTGGTATTCTTCGATCCTGACAACGGGCTCGAAGTGAAGTCAAAGCCATACGGTCACAAAAACTCATCAAAATACCTTTACTGGAAAGAAGTTCGAAAATTCTTCGCGGCCGGCCATTCATTGCTGATTTACCAGCATTTCCCCAGAGTAAAACGGGATCAATTTATTGCATCTATGGTAGAGAAACTAGAAGCCAGAACGGGCGCGCACAACGTGTACTCATTCCGCACACCGCATGTGTTCTTTCTGCTTGCAGCGCAGGATCGACACGGGGAGTTGTTCGAAGTTACGGCAAAAGAAGTGGCTTCGTCCTGGCAGGGCCAGATTGCAGTCAATTCGTGGATTGGAGGCCAGATGACTGATCCTCAGAGACCAATGAAATGGGGGATGTAGTAACAATGATGCCACTCTGGATGAGTGTTCTGTTCCTTTCGGTAATACCCTGTATGGCAGCTTTTGGATTCTGGGCCTTATCCCCAAAATATAACCTTGTTGAGCAGGTCATACTATCGGTAGGTGCCCGTTGCACTCTACTCCATGCCCTCTGCCTTCACACATCCCACATCGCACATCTCACATCCGAAATCCGCAATCTGCAATCTACAATCAAAGAATCCAGTAGCCAGTAGCCAGCAGTTGAGAGAAACTCAATTTCTGTTGCTTTTCTCCTGAATACTGGATTCTGGCTTCTGACTCCTCGCTCTACGCTTTACTAACTAAGGACAACTGACAACTGACAAAAAGCCCTCTGCTGCCCGCTGCAGCCTGCCCGCTTGCCCTGAGCATGCCTGCCCTGAGCTTGTCGAATGGGTCGAAGGGCTGCCAGCTGGCTAATGCTCCATGCCCTGCCAAATCCGCAATCTGCCCTGCACCTTATACCCTAACTGATACATGAAGATGTGAGCCCGTTTTCCAGTTTATCTTATGCCAAGATCTTTCCTACAGATGTAATGCCACCCTGCCAAAACACCTAGGCCGATGAGCAAATCCCATGGTTCTGGCAGAATTTTGGCTGGCATAACCAAGAATATCCATACAGCCACAACGGTTAGCATGCCTCCATAATAGATAACCCACTTTTTCACTTATTTAATCTCCTATACCCCCATGATTGTACATCGTATCAAGATCATGGCAAATATTTACTCAGACATTCCGGTCTTCGGTGCCTAAGAGAGCAAGCCACCGTGAGGTGGCTTTTTTGTTGTTATGCAAAGATAGATGTGGATTACTCACGTTTCTGAGGGATAACTGATACATGAAGATGTGAGCCCGATTTTGGTGCAAAAATGTGTACACGAATCCACGCCAGCTTTTCTATGTATACCGAAGTGCATCTAAAAATACAGCATATCATCAAAGAACAAGACTCAAGCGGTTCGACGCTACGTGGATAGATTTGTATCATCTTGAAATATAAAGTAATTTTTTACAACTACCTCGATGATCCTCTCCCCGCCTCATCTCTGGCACGGCAGTTGCTCGTTTATCAACTGATCGGAGGTTCGACAATGGCAGAGATGGACTGTCCTCCCGCTGGTCCCAAACCTATAGCACCGCTGGATGAAGTTCCAAAGGTCCTTATTGCCGAGGACGAAAAGTTGTTACGACTGATGATGGCTAAATTGCTCCAGGTTTCGGGCTACAAGGTGTATACCTGCGGCGATGGCCTTCAGGCATTGGAGTTGATCGAGAAAAGATCATTTGATTTGGTCATTACCAATCTGATGTTGGCGGGGGCCACCGGTATGGAGGTGCTGAGAGCGACCCGGAGGAGCCGGCCGCGAGCGAAGGTAATCATAATCACCTCCACTCCTTCCTCTCAAACTCTGCTTGAGGCCAAATACGAAGGTGCGTACGCTTATCTCCGCAAGCCCTTTCAGCTGAAGCACTTCTTGTCGATCCTCAAGGACGCCGTCGAACACACCAGGCTACGTTATGGCCATCAATACCAGAGAAACACAGGGGTGGAATTTCCAAGCGAGAAACGAGGAATTTAAAATACTTCATTATGATATCTGACTAACATTCCGAATTTAACGCTGATGAAGGTGTCCAGTCTCGGAGGTCCCAGAGCAGATGAACCAGCAATTCAACTCACTGGAAAAGGGAATCCTTCAAAATTCTTTCATTCTTGGAATGGTCCAACTCTCCCACAGGGCCTAGACCATCAATGGTGGGAAGGTTGGTTGCAGCCAAAAGGTTTGCGTCTGAGGCACCTCCACGGGCCTCTTCGGGAAGCGAGACCTGGATCTTTGCAGCAGTTCGGGCAACTGCTTGATAGAGGTTTCCAATTGCTGGAGTACACTCCATGGCGGGACGTCCGTGTCCCTTAGTCAGTTTAAACCTTAGTTTCGACTGAGATGGGGAACTCGTCAGCATCTGGATTCTCTCCTCGATCTCATCTCCTTGTTGTGGCTCCATGAAACGGACCTCAAGTTCAGCCTCAGCTTCTTCATGGCTAACAGAGATGCCCCTTTATTATTAATACTTTGATTTCATTTGGGTTTAGCTTTGATTTAAGCGAGGGGCAGTCAGAACAGATTATGCAAGGCATATACTCAGACTGGCAGCGGAGATGTATCTAAAAAAGTATTTAGATTTTAGGTATTTATTAGACGAACCAGGCGAGTTAGGAGAGGGGAACAAGTACATTATTGTTATAATGCTGCGAAAAAAGTTACAGAAATGTAGTTCTGTTAAATCTTAAAGACGCTTCAACCCCAAATTCTCTCGAACAGAGGATTTGCCAGGGGATTGTCGGAAAAAAAGTAAAGGTGGGTGATGCAACGGCAGTCAGAGCTGCCGAATCCCACCATGGGGATCCCATGACAGATGGTTCCAACTGCCTCACTGAGAGAGCATTCTCTCTTTTCGATTGAAGGGATCTGTCGCGTTCCAATGATTCGGTCATATTCCAAAAGATAATCGATGTGCCAGTGTTTCTTCTTCTGGGTCGATAGGTGTCTGGCTATTCTTTTCTGCAAGCCATTGAGGGACGAGCCCACATAGACGTAGTATCCTTTTGGGAAAAACCCCCGCCCGAGCTTCCCCACCTGAATGGTTTGGGGCTCTTCTAGCTTGAGCACCAAACAATAGGTTCCTCTGTTCATCTCGATTCCACGGTTCAAATCGCCTGCCCGTCACCGCGCCCGCCGCCACGACGCCCGCCATGCGAGCCCGCCCGGTATCGCGAGGCTTCAGCCGAGACGGACGGGCAAGGCGAGGTGGCTGAGGGGTCCGGATGGTCGACTCTTGTGAAATTCGTTCAACCTAGTTTTCAACCACAACGTCCACAATATTCTGTCTAGCAACAGTGACCTCCTCGTCTTCTGTCTTTATGGAGACATGCATCAACCCCAATATTTGATATTCACCATTTTCCAAGGTTTTTGTATCCCAGGGAACCGCGAAGCTTTTTTCTTGATCAGAGGATTCACCGATCTTGATCCATGTCTCAGTCCCTTTTTTCCTGCAGTACCAAGGGTTTGTGGCCTTAATCGGATAGCCGGCAAGTCCCAACCCCTCCAGTTCCTTTTTCAATAATTCCTCGTCAAAACTTTCTCTCAGAAGCACTCTTCCAGAATAGGATCTTAGGGTTTCTGAGGGCACAATAAAGTGCGGACCCCAATTTAGCGACATGGCAACCTCCTTTCACTTCTGACTTTTGCGGCCGACCATAACAATGCCCATATTTTCTCCCGGACCCCTCTTTGGACATTACATAGCTTGTTGTGGCCAAAGTCCTCTCTCTTGATAGTCAGCAAGGAACCCCTTCAGACGACAGTTAGAGTGATGTTTCGCCCAAAAGGGACTCATTGTCATTGTAAAGAGATGCAATAAAAATTGCAATACTACATTTATTTTGAAAAAAATTATGCATTAAATTTGATAAAAATGAACCTTTGTTATGAGTATCTCTGCCTGTTTGGGGTATGACTACGGTTCCAGCGAGGGGCAGTTCGAAGAGATGTCCGTTGTCAGTAGTCCGTAGTCCGTTTGTAGCTCACTGCGTTTGCAGTCAGTTGTCCGTAGCCACCGTAGCCAGTTGTCCGTTGAGGGAGTTTCCGTTTCAACTCTATGCTCTATGCCCTATGCTTTCTGCCTCTCCAACCCATACTCACAAAGCTCGACAATCGGACACTTAGGACATAGTGGGCTGATGGGTCTACAGACCTTCTGGCCGTGCTTCACCATGAACTCATTGTAAAGCATGATGTATTTCTCCGGCACCACCTTCCACAGTTCCTCCTCGCTCTCCTCTGGAGTCTGGGTCTGAATCAGACCGATCCGATTGGATATTCTGTGGACGTGCGTGTCTACAGGGAGAGCCGGCTTCCTAAAACCATAGAGCATGACACATGCCGCCGTTTTTCTTCCCACACCGGGCAGCTGCATGAGATCAGCAATGGTATCAGGAGCCTTACCTGCGTGCTTTTCCACAATAATGCTGCTGATTTCTTTAATCCGTAGGGCCTTGGTATTGTAATAATTTGAGGGTTTTATGAGGTTGGCGATCTCCTCCACCGGAGCTACGGCTAACATTTCCGGGGAAGGGTAGCGGGAAAAGAGGGCCCTGGCCGCCTGGTCGGTCTTCTCGTCCCTGGTTCTTTGGGAAAGCACCGTGCCGATGAGGACCTGGAAGGGAGTCTGGCGGGTATGCCAGTTCCAGGGCCTGGTGCCATAGGTCGCGGCGAGAATGCGTAGGATCTCTTCTGCTCTGTTTTCAGCCATCTACAATCTGGGAGGAACACGGCATAAGGTAGAGGAGCCAGGAACCAAGAGTCAGAGGTGAGGGCCAGAATTTCGAATTTCGGATTTCGGATTTGGAATTTAAGAACTCGCAGTCCCTCTGCCGTGCTCTATGCTCTTTGCCTACTGGATTCTGGCTACTGGCTACTGGATTCTCTTCATTAGCCTTGCACCATGTACCTTTATCATTCCTCGGCGTATTTGGCTATAGCCGTATTGATAGCCGCCTGAGAAGGATACCGCTGAAACGCAAGCATACAACAAATGAGCAGCAAGAACCCCGTAATGGTGGCGATAAGCGATCCGATTGCTATGGATAGCTGGAGTTTCGGATACATGCTTATACAAAGAACAAACATGCCGACAACGACAGCGAGAGCAATAATATCCATCACAATATGGCTGCGCCTCCCCATACTCTTTTTCCTTACCAGAAAAGAGATGGCTTCTCCTTGCTGTTTGGGGTTCAGGACGTCGTCAGTGAGAACTCGATGGAGTCTGGGGATGGTTCTCACCAAGTGGGCGGCTGTGCCTTTATTGGTTTCGACTCCCAGGTGTTGCTCACAAAACAAGAGATCGGGGTAGAGTCCGGCGATGCGCTCGTGGACGTGCCGGGTGAAGACTCGCCACAAGCCTAGCAACAAAGAGGACAGACCCGCAGCCACAGCGAGATATGAGAATCCATGGCCTAAATTCGTGGCAACGGCTTCCACATAAGCTTTCAAAAAGTACATCCAAATGGCTGCGATTATAACTATTGCGTACATGAAATCTCTAGAAATAACAGCTGTCCATACTGTTCTCAGTCGCTGGGTTGACTGAAGCAAAACCCTCGCATCCTCGGTGTTCATTTCCGAACCTCCGTATTTTGAAAATATGGCCAGAGGACCACGGCTCCCACCGAACGCACTGTTTGGGGAGTACTGGAGTATTGGAGTACTGGAGTATTGGGAAAATGAAATGGCTTATTCAGGTTTAGCATTACTCCATTACTCCATCTCTCCATCACTCCATACGTTCTATTGCGTTGTGAATATTTGAAACCCGTGGTAGGCCTCCATGCCGTGTTCATCAATGTCAAGGCCACGAAGTTCTTCTTCTCTGCTTACTCGCAGTCCAACAAGCTGTTTAATCATCCAGAAGAGGAGAAAGACGGTGGCGAACACTGAGATGATCCCAAGAGACTGGGCCCCAAGGAGTTTCCAGCCGCCACCAAAGAAGAGCCCGTTCCCGGTCGTCCCTGGAGAGAACTTGTCCTGGGCGAATAGCCCCAGAGCAAAGGTGCCCCAGGTACCACAAACAGCGTGGACGGCAATTGCCCCTACGGGATCATCTATGTGGAGGACCTGATCAAAAAAGATTACCGCGAGAACAATTAGGATACCGGCTATAATGCCGATCCAGATGGCACTTCCCAAAGACACAAAGGCACAGGATGCAGTGATACCCACCAGACCCCCGAGAACCCCATTCAGTGCCATACTGACGTCAGGTTTTTTGAACCACCACCAGGCGGTGATCATTGCGGCTATGCCGCCTGCGGCGCCAGCAATATTGGTGGTTGCTGCGATGTGGGCAATTTCCGGGACCAGCGCCATGGTACTGCCGGGGTTGAAACCAAACCAGCCAAACCAGAGGATGAAGGTTCCTAACGCAGCAAGAGGAATACTGTGCCCAGGGAAGGCATTTGAAGAGCCGTCACGGTTATATTTACCGGACCTTGAACCCAGCATCACGGCGCCGGTGAGAGCAAGCCAGCCACCGGTGGAATGGACCACGGTGGAACCGGCAAAATCCCACATCCCAATCTTGGCAAGCCAGCCGCCCCCCCAAATCCAGTGGCCCACGATGGGATAGATGATGGCTGTGATGGCAATGCTGTAAAAAATATAGGCGGAGAACTTGGTCCGTTCAGCCATGGACCCGGCCACGATGGTGGCGGCGGTGGCACAGAACACCAGCTGAAAGAAATACTTGGCTTCCAGGGGCACAATGGACCAATCTAGCGAGGCAAAAGTATTTCCAGTGTCCTGAAGGAAGAAGCCACTGGTGCCAAAGAATAGATTGCCGGCGCCAAACATCAAGCCGAAGCCTACAGCCCAGAAGGCGATAGTGCCAAAACAGAAATCCATCAGGTTTTTCATCAGCATGTTACAGGCGTTTTTTGACCGGGAAAATCCTGCGGTCAACATGGCGAAACCCGCCTGCATGAACATGACGAAAACAGCAGCAACTAAAACCCAACCGGTATCCAGGGCTACCTGTTTGGCATCCGCAGGAGTATCTGCCAGAGCACACGCTGTGTATCCGACGAGCAGAAAGACAACTAATGCTGTGATAAACGCTTTTTTCCTCATTTCATCTTCCTTTCACCTTTGAAGAGTTCTGATGGGCTGGTGAATAAAGCCCGACAAGAGAATTAATTGTCATACCGGAGGCAGCGAAGCTGTGATCCGGTATCCAGTAAACTATAGTTTGCTCTGGATTCCGGATATCCGCCGCCGGCGAATTCCGGAATGAAGGATCGGTGATTCCGCCGAATTGATACGATTTTTCACCAAGTTTTTCCTTGTACCTTACGCCCTGCACCGTGGGCCTTGTTTTACAGAATCGGCAAATACTGAGTGAGTTCATAATCGGTCACATGGGTGCGGAAGCGATCCCACTCAATCTTCTTATTCGCCAAGACCTTGTTAAAGATGTGATCCCCCAAGGTCTCCCTCATCAATTCACTCTTTTCCATCTCCTGATGGGCCTCAAACAGGCTCCCGGGCAAAGAGGTAATCCCCTCTCGCTCCCGCGCAGCCTCATCCATCTCGTAAATATCCTCTTCTACGGGCTCCGGAAGTTGGTAATTCTCCTCGATTCCCTTCAGCCCGGCGGCCAGCATCACTGCAAAGGCCAGATACGGATTGCAGGTGGGATCAGGCGAGCGGAACTCGATGCGGGTTGCCTGTTCCTTACCAGGCTTGTACATGGGCACCCGCACCATGGTGGAGCGGTTGCGCTGAGCCCAGGCGACATAGACTGGAGCTTCGTAACCTGGAACCAGTCTCTTGTAGGAATTGACCCACTGATTGGTCACCAGTGCCATCTCCCGGGCATGCTCCATGATCCCGGCAATGTAGGACCTGGCTATTTGGGAGAGGTGATACTGGTCGCTGGGATCGTGGAAGGCGTTTATATCGCCCCGGAAAAGAGATTGGTGTACGTGCATGCCGCTGCCGTTCTCGCCGAAGATGGGCTTGGGCATGAAGGTGGCATATACTCCGTGCTTTCTGGCAATCTCCTTGACCACGATTCTCAGGGTCACTGCCGTGTCCGCCATCTTCAACCCCTCATTGTAGCGCAAGTCAATCTCATGCTGACTAGGGGCTACCTCATGGTGACTGTACTCCACCTGAATCCCCATTTCTTGAAGGGTGAAAATGGTCTCTCGCCTCAGGTCTCCACCGATATCCAACGGTGGAGTGTCAAAATAACCGCCCTTGTCAATGATTTGGGTGCCTTCGTCGTCTTTGAAGTAAAAAAATTCCAACTCCGGTCCCACATAATAGGTGTAGCCCCACTCTGCCGCCTTGCGCAGTACACGCTTCAACACGTACCTGGGATCACCTTCATAAGGAGTGCCGTCCGGCTGGAGGATGTCGCAGAACATCCTGGCCACCGGGCGATCCTTGGGCCGCCAGGGGACAAACTGAAAGGTGGTGGGATCCGGTTTGGCCACCATGTCGCTCTCCTCAATCCGGGCAAAGCCCTCGATGGAAGACCCGTCGAAACCCATACCCTCCGTTAGCGCTCCTTCTAACTCGCTCGGGGTAATAGCGAAGCTCTTCAACATCCCCAGGACATCGGTAAACCAGATCTGGATGAAGCTCACGTTTCTATCCCTGACAATTTTCATTACATCTTTATTGGTTTTACAGAGCATCAGTTTTACCTCTTGCTGCGCATTGCGCAGAGCGCAGAGCGCATGCGATGGCGAGACGGGAGGTCGAGCGAGACGTGAAGTCGGGCACAGAAGAGATTTAATCAATCTCGGCTCGCCAGTCTCGCAGTTAAGTTGTGCCTGAGTGACAGTAGCTGCCGGCTGCCGGCTGCCAACTGCTAACTGCCTTACTGGGTCAGTTCCGATCTGCTTTTAGACCGGAGAATGTCTGCTATGTCCAAGCCAGTGGCATTTTTGATCTGCTCCATGATGGCTACGATTGAGCCGGTTACTCCTTTGACATACGTGGGCATGCCGTTGCCATTACCGCTGTCCACGATGGTAACCTTATCCACAGACAGGTTCTCAGAAACTACACTGGTGACCTTATCGAGGATATCCGGCAGCTGCTGGATCAGGAAAAGCTCTCTGGTATCTTCTTTCTCCCACTGCTCGCGCATCAGCCTCACCGCTTCAGCGGTTGCCTTCCCATCTTCGACGATGGCTGCAGCTTCTCCGATGGCTGCAAGAACTTTAGCCTCTTTTTCGGCCTCAGCCGGCACAACCACATCAGCCTTATACTTCCTCTTGTTCATCTCAACTCGTCGGTCTTCCAGTTTGTGTTCTTCCTCGACCTTGGCGATTTCCCGGGCAACATTGGCTTTAGCCTCGGCCCGATTCGCCTCAGCGGCCAGATCAGCTCTCAGAATCTGGAGCTTGTTATCGGCCTCGACAATGGTCATCTCCGCCTCGGATTCAGACACACTTCCTCTCCTTTTGGCGTCGGCTGCAACCTGCCTGGCCTCGGCCTCGGCGTTGGCCTCGGCAATCTTGGCCTCCTTTATGACCTCGGCGTTCTTCTTGCGGCCTATGGCATCCAGGTAGCCTTCGTTGTCAGAAAGATGCTGGATTTTAAAAGTGTCTAAAACCAAGCCAAGGTTTTTCAGATCGCTTCTTGCCTCTGCGGCTACTTTCTCGGCAAACTCGAGCCTTTTGCTGTTGGCCTCCTCAGGGGTGAGAGTGGCTAAAACCCCACGCAGACTACCTTCCAGGGTCTCTTTGGCAATCTGAGAGACGTCACCTAGATTCCTCCCCAAGAATCTCTCCAGGGCATTGGTGAGCCCCTCTTCCTCACTGCCGGCGATCTTGACGTTGGCCATGGCCTGGATGTTTATGGGAATGATCCCATTGGTGAGAGCTCCAGCAAGCTCTAACTCGATGGGAATGGTGGTAAGAGGCAATCTCGTAACCGACTCCACAATGGGGATCTTAAGGCCTCGTCCACCTTTGATGTAACGGTAGCCCACCACGGTTCCATCTTTCAGTTTTCTTTTCTTTCCAGAGAAAACCAGGATCTCGTTGGGGTGGCAAATCCTCAAGTTCGCCTTGATGAAAGCAAGTATGATCAGAATTGAGATTGCCGCTATTGCTATCCAGATTCCTATCACTGTTGCACCTCCTAGTGCGCTTAGCGCAGAGCGCATGGCGCAAAGCGTAAAAAGCAAGATCGCTATGCGCTTGCCGCTATGCGCTTGCCGCTATGCGCTATGCGATGATTTTAATTAATAGCCTTGGTTCCTCTTTCCAGGGTCCTGATCCTTACGCACTGGGGCAGGTCCATCACAAATATCTTGCCGTCGCCCGGACTGCCTGTCTTGGCGCCCTGGATGATGGCCTGGATTGTGGGCTCGACGAAATCGTCATTTACCGCTATCTCCAACCTGAGCTTTTTGAGAAGATTGACTTCTTGTGGTACTCCCCTGTAGGTCTCGGTATAGCCCATTTGACTGCCGCACCCCAGGGCGTTGCTCACCGTCATGCTGAAGACCTGGGCATCAAAGAGTGCCTGCTTCACATCAGGAAGCTTGTGCGGTTGAATCATTGCCACTATGTATTTCATCTCTAGGATCCTCCTAGTTTTGTTGTTGAGTTGTCAGGCGGGAAAGGCAATAGATGTGCCAACTAGGAAAAAATGAGTAAAAATTTAGTTATTTTGATAATTTATCAAATAAAATGATTAAAGGGGTAGGGTGTAGAAAAATACAATTTTGTATTTTATTTAGCGTATAAACGACATAAATGTATTTTAGGAGGGTTGCGGATTCAGGAAAAGACAGAAGACAGAAGACAGAGGTCAGAAGGCAGAAGACAGAAGCAACTAATTGACTTGCTGGCTACTGTTTATTCCGCTTATCGTGGGTGACCTTCGACCCATTCGACCCTTCGATAAACTCAGGGCAGGCCCTTCGACCTACTCAGGGCAGGCAGGCTCAGGTCGGGGAAAGCCGCTCCCGCAGAAACTACTCTTGGCGGGCACAGAGGCCCGCCCTACCTGAGCAAAAGGGTTTTGGGCAAATTTGTGGTTTTTTACTTCATGCTCTATGCCTTCGCAAATCTTCAATCGAAAATCTAAAATATCCGCTCTTACCGGTACTGACGATAATCCACGCCGTATTTTTTGGCCTTGTAGGTAAATTTTCGCACGGTAGTCTGAAGTAGCCCTGCTGCCGTGGCCATGTTGCCACGGGTATTTTTCAAGGCATCAATGATCATCTCGCGCTCGAGACTGACTACGGCCTCATCTAGTGAGCGGGCTGGCACGGTGTCTGACTGTTCGCCGGTTTGGAGGGTTGGGGGGAGGTGGTAACTCCGAATTACCCCACCCTCGCAAAGCAGAACGGCGCGCTCGATACAATTTTCAAGCTCTCTGACATTACCCGGCCAGTGGTACTGCATGAGCATGTCGATGGCAGGGGTGGAGAAACGACGGATGTCCTTGCTGTTCTCTTTGGCGTAGTTTTCCAGGAAATGGTCAGCCAGCAGCAGGATGTCGGTTTTCCGCTCCCGCAGTGGAGGCAGATAAATGGGAAAGACATTCAGTCGATAGTACAGGTCGCCCCGGAAGGTTTCATCCTCCACGGCCTGCTCCAGGTTTTTGCTGGTAGCCGCTATTATGCGGACATCCGCCTTGAGGGTCTGGGTTCCGCCGACGCGTTCGAATTCCTTTTCCTGCAAGACCCGGAGAAGGTTGGCCTGCACGTCCAAGCCGACGGAACCAATTTCATCCAGAAAGATGGTTCCTTTGTTTGCCAGTTCAAATTTCCCCCGTTTTTGCTTGATCGCACCGGTAAAGGCACCCTTTTCATGACCAAAGAGTTCACTCTCGATCAAGGTGGCAGGGAGGGCTGCGCAGTTTACCTTAACAAAAGCATGGTTGGCCCTGGGGCTGTTGAAGTGAATGGCATTGGCTACCAGTTCCTTGCCGGTGCCACTCTCACCTCGGACCAACACAGTGGCATTGCTGCGGCAAACCTGGGAGATCATCTGAAAGACCTCCCGCATCTTATTGCTGTTGCCAACTATATTGGTGATCCGGTGTTTGCTGGCTAGCTGTTGCTGCAGCCGCAGGTTCTCCTCGTGCAAGGCCTCCTTTTCCAATTGCAACGTTTCCAGATTGATGACCCACTGAGCCAGCATTGTGGCGATGACCGTGAGCAGTCGCTTCCCCGCTTTAAGATCGAAAGACTCATCATAGGGAAGATCCACACTGAGAGCACCCACCACCTGCTGCCCCTTTTTAATGGGAACGCAGATGAAAGAGAGTTCTTCCTGAGTTTGGCCTCGAGAGGCAGTGCGGTTGAGAAATAAGGGTTCTTCGCTGATTCTCGGTACAACGAAGGCTTTGCCCTGTTGGATGACCCGTCCGGTGATTCCCTCTCCGGGCTTGTACCTGCCGCGCTGCATGGCTCTTCTTGAAAGCCCGTGTGCCACCTCGATGTGAATCTCATCTCGCAAGGGATTCAGGATGGTGATGGTTCCTCGCCTCATGCCAAGGGATTTGGACAAAATCTCTAAAACTGAGTACAAGGATTTTCTCAGGTCGATGGTTACACTCAGGACCTTGGCAATCTCGTACAGGTAGGTCGTCTCTTCGATCTTTTCACTGTACGTCACCTTTCTGACATTTGTGTAGTAGAAAGTCAGAAATAACACAAAAATGTAGTTTTGCAAACCGGTGGAAATAGAGAGGGCAGCAGGGAGGCGGCAGCAGGCAGGGGGAAGATTTTAGATTCTAGATTGTAGATTGCAGATTGATGATTCGGGAATTTTTTGGCTGAGCGCTAAATAATACCGGCCAAACCGGCTAAACTGGCCAAACCGGCTAAGCTGGCCAAACCGCCTCAACGGGCTAAACAAAACTCAGAGGGCAGCAGGCAGAGGGCACTCTAAGATTGCGGATTGCGGATTTCGGATTGTGGATTGCGGAATGCGGATTTGGGATTTCGGATTTCGGATTTGGGATCTCTAATTTCGAATTACGCCTATCGGGTTAGCTCCGCAAACAATGTCGTTTCTCCTTTGAGACTATGTCACAATTCGCTGAACCCGTCATTCCGGACGAGCTCCGTTTCGCGGAGCGAGATCCGGAATCCAGTGAAAGTTCAATATAATCAAATCTTTTCTGGATCCCGGCTCGCGTCCCGCGCTGCGGGACTTGGCCGGGATGACGAATTGCGACACAGTCTCCTGAGAGAAGAGGGGACATGTAGTTGTCCTGCGGAGCTAAATGCATAGGCGTTTTCGAATTTCGAAATCACAAACTGCCTACTGCCTGCTTGCATTTCTCCAAGCCCTATGCTCTATGCTCTATGCCCCCTCAATCCGCTTTCCCACATCTCACATCTCACATCTCACATCCGCAATCCGCAATCCGCAATCCGAAATCCCTC
>CAYFXH010000063.1:0-25003 GCA_964346905.1 uncultured Desulfobacteraceae bacterium
AGCTTATATCCGGTGAGATCTTCTATTTTCTTATCGAAAAAATCCACAGACCAATCCCTATATCCCTTGAAATAGATCAGATCTCTCGTGTCGAAAAGGAATTCTTGAGGAGAAAGCTTAATATTGACCATTTTTTCCAGCTCTTCCACTCTGCGCTGGAGCTCTTCGTAACTCGGCTTGGCCATGGAGTTCTTCTAGTTAGTTTCCATCCGGAAACGGTCTTTTTCGGATGTCATTCTGAGGAGTCCCGCCGGAGGGGCGACGAAGAATCTCTTGGCTCTTGACTTTATGGGAGATTCTTCGCTGAGTTTATCCCTTCGACTAGCTCCCCGCTACAAGCCCGGGACAGGCAGGGCAAGCTCTTGGCCTGCCTGCCCTGAGTTCATCGAATGGGTCGAAGGGCTCAGAATGACAAGGTGGAGTTTCCCGATGGAAACTAGTTAGTAGTTTCAAAAGCCATCCCACCGTCGGGATGTATCCCTTGCCGACGTGTTCCTAGCAGGGTGAGGCTGTCTGAGCGGAAACACCCTGCTTGAGCCTGACAGAGATTATCTCCCCATGATGGTCCACTTGGTATGTAGGTTTCTACATGGTGCACGTACAATTTTAGCAAAGTGTATTCCATTATAACACACTGTTTTACGAGATACTCAGCACGGTTGTGGAACATCCACAGTTCACATCCACCTGCTCGTGAGAACAGATTTTCAAATTGACTCGTCCTGGCCTTTTTGGTACCTTCCTGCGGTAATCGCAAGGAAAACTCTCTTTATAGTCCGTCGCTCATTCATTTCTTCCAGTATTCCGACTGCGAAGCGAAACGGAGCTGACCTAACATCCCAAAAACATCCTGTCGCGGGGGAGGGCATGAAGGTACTTGTTATCGGAAGTGGTGGACGGGATCACACTATCGCCTGGAAGTTTGCTCTGAGTCCCAGAGTGAAAAAACTCTACGTTGCCCACGGCAATGCTGGAATTTCACAGACGGCCGAGTGTGTCAATGTGCGGACAGTGGAAGAGATGGCTGCCTTCGCCACAAAAGAAAAGATCGATCTTACTTTTGTGGGGCCGGAGAGCCCGCTCTCAGCTGGTATTGTCGATCTTTTCGAAGAAAGAGGGCTGGCCATTGTCGGGCCCAACAAGGCAGCCAGTCGACTTGAGTCCTCCAAATGCTACGCTAAGGAGATCATGCGAGATCTCGGGATTCCGGTGGCGGACTTCGAGATCTTTGACGACCCGGACACGGCCCGCGATTATGTACGGTCCGTGGGTTACCCTGTTGTGGTTAAAGCAGACGGATTAGCCGCTGGCAAGGGATCGCTGGTGTGTGACGATGTTCCCCAGGCCGAGGATGCCATCCATCTGCTGATGGAAAAGCGCATCTTCGGTGACTCGGGCAACAAGGTGGAAATCGAGCGACGGCTCTACGGCCGAGAACTCTCCTTTTTCTGCTTCACGGATGGCAACTCAGTGCTACCTATGGTGGCAGCTCAGGACTACAAAAGGGCTCGAGATAACGATGAGGGAAAGAACACCGGTGGAATGGGAGCCTATTCACCCCATCCTTGGCTCACCGACGAGATGACCCAGAGCATTATGAATCGGGTTGTCCAGCCCCTGATTACTGGTTTCAGGGAGAAAACCGGCATCGTTTATAAAGGAGTTCTCTACGTTGGCTTGATGTTGGTGGAGGAGCAAGATGGCATAACCCCCTATGTGTTGGAGATCAATATTCGCCAGGGCGATCCTGAGGCTCAGGTTATCCTGCCGAGGTTGGAGAACGATTTGTTGGATGTATCCGAGGCCATTGTTCAGGGACGGCTCCACGAAATTACACCCCGCTGGAACCCAGACTATCGGCTCTGTCTTATTGCCGTTAGCGGTCGGACAAGAGGCAAGAAGGGGTGGTATAAAGGGTATCCTGAGCGCTACAAGATCGGCCTGCCCATAGAGGGCCTCGATGAGGTTGACCCTGCATGTTTAGTGTTCCATTCAGGGACGGGATTCGGCGATGAGGGACAACTGATCACCACTGGGGGCCGGGTGTTGTGCATTGTCAGTCGCGGCAAGACTCTGAGGCAGGCCAGAGAAAAGGCATACCAGGAAATGGAAAAGGTACATTTCGACGGCATCTATTGTCGCAGCGATATAGGTATGGAGTAGCCCTGATGCAGCAGAGCAAAAAGTCAGATGAGAACCCGGCAAAATCCCCGCAGGATCCTTTAGTTGGTATCGTTATGGGAAGCGATTCCGATCTGCCGGTAATGCAGGAAGCTCTGGAGGTACTAAGACATTTCGGTATTCCTGCAGAGATTACGGTGGCCTCTGCGCACCGTTCACCGAAGCGAGTTTCTGAATATGCCAGCAATGCTAGTCGACGCGGCCTCAGAGTGCTGATAGCAGGTGCTGGCGGGGCTGCCCATTTGGCAGGTGTCCTGGCGGCCGAAACCACCCTACCCGTGATCGGTGTCCCCATCGGCTCTTCTCCTTTGGCGGGGTGGGATGCGCTGCTTGCCACCGTGCAGATGCCCGCGGGTGTACCGGTGGCCACCATGGCTGTGGATAAAGCCGGGGCCAGAAACGCAGCCATTCTGGTTGCACAGATACTGGCACTGGCCGACAAGCAACTGCAAGGGCGACTTCAGCAGTACAAGCAAGAGTTGGCCGACGGGGTGGCCGAGAAAGCCGAAAGGCTACACGAGAAGTTGCTCACCTAGTAACCAGGCCGAAGGGAGGATTCAACCACGAAGCACACAAAGAACACAAAGCGTTTTGCAGCATGAGGTACGTTTTCTTTGTGTATTTGTGATCTTTGTGGTTTCGTTTTTTGCAATGCCCCTCGTACTTCAAGTGGCCCAAGATCCCTCCCAGAGCGAGGAGGCCATCAACCGGGCCGCCCAGTTCATTGTCAACGGAGGTGTGGTAGCCTTTCCAACCGAAACCTTTTATGGACTGGCCGCCCTCGTTACTCACCGCAAAGCCATTGAAAGGGTGTACCTGCTTAAGCAGAGACCGGCTCACAAATCCCTCAGCATTCTCATCACGGATCTGGCCGAACTGCAAGATTGGGTTCAAACAGTTCCAGCCGAAGCGTACCATCTCATGGCGCGTTTTTGGCCAGGTCCCCTCACCCTTGTGTTTGCTGCCGCAGAACATTTGCCAGCCAATCTCACCGCCGGCACCGGTAAGGTTGGCGTGCGGATTTCTTCGCATCCGGTTGCTCAAGCCCTGGTCCAAGCGGTAGGTGCACCCATTACCGCCACTAGTGCCAATCGGTCGGGAGCACCGAGTTGCCGCAGCACCGCTGACGTTTTGACTCAGCTGGGGCCGGACCTCGCCGCCATTCTTGATGCTGGCTTGACGCCCGGAGGTAAAGTCTCTACAATTGCCGACGTAACTACTCGTCCTCCCGAGATTTTACGAATTGGAGCAATTGCTGCCCAGGAGGTTCTCTCTTGCTGGGAGCAAAACCGAGAGTCGGGATGAGCAAAGATTCTTGTGGATTCTCACTCGGCCGACTCATTATCCGGAGTTACGCGGCGACACGGGGAAATAGATAGCGGTTTCGACGTCGTTGATATCGTCTAAACCTGCTCAAGGGCCGACAGGCAGATCCGCAGTCACTCGTATGTCCGTTACCAGTTGTCAGAACTATTAGCAACCTCTGGCTCGATTTGCTCGCCGCAGGTGCATTAAGCAAACTCGGTGTGGCCATTTAGTCAAGAATTTCTTGACGGAAACGACGCACATGGCACGAGCTTTGCTCCCAATTGCATTACATGATCTCGCCATTCCTGCAACGGGCGACTGACAACCATCAACGGACACTTACCATGAGGAAGGCCTTTTCCAAAAAATTCTTCGAAATGGTCCGAGGCAACCTGATCTCCCGGGTATTCGGGTTCCTCAGGGAGGTGGTGGTTGCCTTTTATTTCGGTGCCAGTCGGGCCACCGACCTGTTCGCCATCGCCTTTACCATCCCCACTCTTTTCCGGCGGGTTCTGGGAGAGGACATGGTGGAAAAGGCCTTTTTACCCACCTTCCGCCAACTGATCGCCGCCGGGGAGTATAAGCGGGCCTGGATCCTGGCCTCTCGGATCTTCAACCTCATGATGCTTCTGCTGCTGCTCATCATGGGGCTCTTTTATCTGCTGACCCCGAATTTGGTCAGGCTAATCGGGGCTGGTCTCAATGCCAGCGAGTTGTTCCACCAGGCCGAGGTCATGACCTATTACATCCTGCCGTTCATGGTTGCCATCGGCCTGGCCTCCTTTGTGGGCGGACTGCTGCTCTTTTTGGATGCTACCGCTACCTATGCGCTGGCGCCGGTGATGCTCAGCGTCGGGGTCATTGCCGGTATCATAGCTCTCACGCCGTATCTCGGCATCTATAGCATGGCAGTGGGTTTTGTCCTGGGTGGAGTCCTCCAGTTTCTCATCCAGATTCCCATTCTCATTCGGGCCTCACACCGCAGCGAACTGGGCCTACGATATTCTTTTACCTCGAGTGAGCCTACGCCAGAGCTCAAAGAAGTGGGGCAGCAGTCAGGCTGGATCTTCGGGCAATCTTTGGCCAGCAAAACGGTGGAGGTGGTTGATCGGGTCCTTGCCTCTTTTCTGGTACCGGGCAGTATCGCTGCTCTCTATTTTGCCCAAAGACTGGTCCAGTTGCCTAACTCCATCGTTGGCCTAGCTGTAGGGCGGGCTGGGGTCACTGAGCTCAATGATCAAGCACAGCGGCATGAGTGGCAAGGGTTCCGCCAAACGGTGGTCACCGGCTTGCGTTACAATATCGCCTGCATGCTACCAATCACCATATTTATGGTAGCACTGGTAGGGCCCATTACCTCGGTAATTTTTGAGCGTGGCGCCTTTGACCGCACCTCGGTTGATCTCACAGCCTTGGCGTTGACCTTCTATGCTTTGGGTCTTTTGGGTATGGGGCTTTGGAACCTCTACAGCCGTGTCTATCCGGCACTGGCCAAGAATCACATTCCCCTCTACTCCTCACTGGTTTGTGGACTGATTAATGTGGGGTTGAGTCTTCTTTTGGTGCGAACCTCGCTCAGACATGGAGGGCTGGCGTTGGCCTCTTCTGTTGCCTTTAGCCTCAATGGTGCGGTACTTTTTACTGGTTTTAACGCTGAACTGCGCCGGCTGGGGCAAAAAGGTATTGGCTGGAAGGACCTGGGCGAGACCTTCCTCACCACAGTAACGGCCAGTGGAGTGGGGGGCTTGACTGCCTGGATGGTGTTGCCGCGGATCAGGGAAATCTCTGTTCTGGCAGGTCTACCCCGGGTGATCTTCAATTGGGGCGAGGTAGTTGCCCTGGTGCTTGCAGCGGCTGTGGGAATGTTCATGTTCTTTATCAGCTTGGGTTATTGGGGCCGATTTCGTCAAGCGGGCGCAGACCCTACGGAGAGGGTCATGTTGACTGGCGGTGGGACCGGAGGCCATGTGAACCCTGCGCTTGCCATAGCTGAGGCGATCAAGCAGAAAAACCCGAATTCTCGCTTTCTGTATGTGGGGTTAAGGGGAAAGGCCGAGTCGGTCATCGTCACTCGAGCTGGCTATCCCATCCGTTACGTGCAAGCCACTGGCTTTCCCGGATTTCGACCGAGTCTGGCGCTGGTGCGTTTTGTCTTTTTCTTGTCAGTGGGAATTTTGCAGTCGCTCTACCATATTGCAACCTTTCGTCCAGCCACAATTATCGGCACGGGGGGGTATGTGAGTGCTCCGGTTATCTTCGCCAACACCGTGATGCGTCTCCTCGGTATGAGCCGGGCCCAGGTTTGTATCCACGAACAGAACAGCGTACCTGGAAAACTAAACCAGCTCATAGGTCGTCGGGCCGACAAAGTACTGCTTACCTTCCCGGAAACTAGAGGTTTTTTCCCTGAAAAAGGTGTTGTGGTTGGCTATCCGGTGCGGCATTCTGTCACCAGCAAGTTAGGCACGCAGACAGGGGATTCCAGACAATTCCAGATTCCTGACGGAAGACAGGTGGTCTTCGCCTTCGGTGGTTCGCAGGGGGCCAGGACCATTAATCGGGCTCTGGTGGACGCTCTTGGCTACCTGATGTCCCGGCGCCAGGATATTTTTGTCATTCATGGTGTGGGTTTGATGAAAAGTGAAGAGTATCATGCCTGGGAGGATACCTCCCGGCGGTTGCAGCTCAGGTACACAGATCAACAGCGTGAGGAAATACAGTCCTTTTACTATGCCAAGGACTATTTTCATAATATCGGTGATATCTACGCAGTGAGCGACCTTATAGTTTGCCGGGGCGGGGCTGGCAGCCTCAACGAGATCTCGGCGATGGGTAAGTCGGCTCTTATCATTCCCAAAGCCAATTTGCCTGGCAACCACCAGGTCATGAATGCTCGCGCCATGAAACGTGCTGGTGGTGCGGAGGTGATCTTCGAAGATACAGTTATGGCAGAGGGGATGCTGCTGGAGGAAGTTGAAGGTGAGCAGCTGGCAATGAAAATTCTTTCCTTGCTCGATGCACCCCATCGCCTGGATCAGATGGGTAAGTGTTCTCGTGCGTTCATGAATCACAATGCGGCGGAGCGTATTGCTGCAGAGATTGATGGAAGTTTGCTCGCCAACAGTCCCTTGGATGGTGTCCCACCCAAAGATCCGCAGCCACTCCTGAGCGACACTGAACTGTTGGTGATGCTGAGGAGCGCTTGGCAAAAGGAGCAGGAGCAGTATGAGCCTCGAAAGGTGATTATTGATGCTGACGACGTGGACTACTACCGCCATCGCGCTGCTTCCCTGCTCACGTCGCCCAATTGGCCAGAACGTAACCTTGGGGTTAAGCTCATCGGACTCCTGAAGCATGAAGAGAAGCTAACCTCTCTTCTCCATTTTCTGGCGGATCGGACCCCAGCAAGTCGATTGCAAAGGTTGTTTGGTGGGGATTACCGGCAGGTGGGCTTCATCCGACGCAATGTTCTCATAGCACTGCAAATATTGAATAGCTGGGGACCAGAGGTGGAGGCCCGAGTTTTTGAGGCCCTTGCTGATGGCTACTATGAAGTTCGGGCCCAGGCTGCTCGAACCATGGGTCATTTTGCCAACGAGCTTATCCAAAAGCAGGCAGTCACCGAAAGACTCCTCGCCCTCATCAAGGACCGATCGTTTGAAGTGGTGCGAGAGGTTGTTCTGGCTTTGGGATCCGTGGGCGAGGATCGCGAAGTGACAGAGGCCCTGCTGGCATTGAAAGAGCACCATTACTGGCAGGTTCGTGAGGCTGCTCTAAAGGGCGTTACCATGTTGGTAAAACGGGGGATAGTAACCGATCGCGACTGGCTGCTTGGAGAGATTTCCCGGTTCATTCTTACGACCACAGACTTCCGATCCCACTTTGTCATCAAGGATACCTATCGGCACCTTCATGCACTTTGTCAAGAGGAGGAACAAGACGGTCAGAGGCAGAGTTCTTAAGGTGATTGATTCTTCAAACATATCCTGTCCGTCGTTACATGAGCAGTATAAGCAAGCTGATAAGAATACCGCCACGAGACGTAAGGAATCTCTCTTCACTACAATGAATTACATGTCTCCACACAACGGACGACTGACAACGGACAACTGACAATTAGTTGCGCCCATGAGGCACGATCAGGCGAGAGGTCCTTGCCTGAATACTACAAATGAGGAAGTACTATGATCTATCACCTTGGTCGCTGGCTCCAGAGTCAGCTTGATACACTCGGCTTTCTTCGGCTGGTAAATTATCTGAGTTTTCGCTCAATCATGGCAGCATTGACCGCGGTGCTGATTGTGTTTTTGTTAAGTCCGCGCTTCATTCGCGCCATGCACAGAAGGAATTTTCTGGATCGAGTTCGGGAAACCGGTGTTCCTTCTGCGTTTGACAAGGTCGGCACGCCCACCATGGGAGGGGTGTTACTGATAGTTGCTATGACTGTTTCCGTATTGCTCTGGTGCAACCTGGCCAATCCCTTTCTCTTCCTGAGTCTAGCGGCGCTCCTCTGGTTCGGTGGCATCGGCTTCTGGGATGACTGGTTGAAGAGCTCCCGCGGCAGCGGTCAAGAAGGTCTTGGAGAGATAACCAAGCTTCTGCTTCAAGGACTTTTTGCCCTGGCTTTCATCCTGGTCTATTTGGGATCGTTCTCTCCTGTGGGTGGGGATATTGCCACGAAGCTGTACGTACCTTTCCTGAAAAGACCACTCTGGGATCTGGGGCTCTTCTATGGAGTCTTTGTCTTCCTTTTCATGCTCCTGGTGGCCACTGCGGTAAATATTACCGATGGTCTGCATGGGTTGGCCATCACCCCATCCATCTTCGTGGCCGCGGTGTTGGGTGTATTTGCCTATGTTATGGGTAATACGATTTATTCGGGCTATCTACAGTATCCCTACTTGCGGGGCGCCGGAGAGTTGACTGTTTTTGTCTCTGCGTTCATGGGAGCAGGTTTGGGGTTTCTCTGGTATAATGCCTACCCAGCCCAGATATTTATGGGTGATTCTGGTTCTCTCGCCATTGGTGGCACGGTGGCGGTTCTCAGCGTTTTGCTCAAGCAGGAGTTGCTTTTTCCTCTGCTTGGCGGCCTTTTTTTGGTTGAAGCGCTTACCTCACAGATACAGGACAAAATTGGCGTACGCTGGCTGGGAAGGAGAATTTTTTATCGGGCACCGCTGCACCATAGTTTACAGCACCGGGGTTTTGCCGAGACCAAGGTAGTAATCAGGTTGTGGATTGTGGCTGGTATTCTTGCCTTGTTATCTTTGGCTACCCTGAAAATCAGATAGCAAAGCGCAAAACGCGACGCGAATAACGGATGACACTATAAAAAAGGGCTACTCGTCATCAGCCTTCAGTAACCAGACATCTCTTTTGCGGTAATCAAGAATTCTTGCGCTCTAAGGCATTAAAGTTGCATTATTTCATCCATGGACCATGTTCTCAGGGCTTTGCGATCTCCGCCTCGCCGCGTCCTTTTGAGGCAGTGGTGGTTATAAAGGACAGCAACATTGATCAAACGGCTGCGCATACCTATTTTTGCCAAGTTTTCCCTCCTGGCAACTCTGGCCATTTTTGCCATTGTGGCCACCATCAGCACTAGCATTCTCAAACGCCAGCGAATTCAGTTTACTGATCAGTTGATTAAATTCGGTGCCACCATGGTCAGGTATGCAGGGCGAAATAGTCCTGAGGATCTTCTGGAGGAGGCGGAATTACCACTCTATCAGCTGGTCTCTGATATCGCCAAGAATGAAGAGGTGGTGTTTGCGCTTATCCTCAATAATAATGGGATTGTCCAGGCGCACAGCGATATTAATCAGGTGGGTAACAGGTATGAGGTACCAGTGGATAGCCAACTCATATCTGACAAAGACGGACTAGAGCTGAGGAGTTATCAAGAAGCAGAAGATACCCGGTTGCTTTTTTCCGCCCCGGTTCTGTATCAGGACCTCAAGATAGGAGAAGTGTACCTTTGTTTGACCAAAAAATACATCGAAGCAAGTATCTTTAAAGCGAAGGTGTTTATTTTGATGATGACTCTTGCCATCACTATCACTGGTATCGCCATGAGTATGGTGTTAAGTTTTTATTTTTCCCGTCCGATTCAGCGGCTCGTGGTGGCGGTGGAAGAGATCGGTAAAGGTAATTTTGCTTACCGAGTAACTCTCGCCCGCAACGATGAACTGGGTGACCTGGGTGAGGCAATCAACCAGATGGCCGAGGATTTGCGCTTGAAAGACAGGATTCAGACCTCATTCGGTCGCTATGTCACGCCAGAGATCGTAGAACGCATTCTGGCCAGTCCAGATGATGAGTGGATCAAGGGGACGCGGTTGGAGGCTACAATTCTCTTTGTAGACATACGAGGGTTTACGGCATTGGCGGAGAGAAAAGACCCTGATGCCGTGGTGGAGTTGTTGAATTCGTATTTCACTCTGGTAGCTGATATCATTATTCAACATGGTGGTTATTTGGACAAATTTGTGGGTGACGCGGTTATGGGGGTCTTTGGTGCCTTGATTCCAGATCCAGCTCACGCAACGTTGGCGGTACGGGCAGCGGTGGAAGTGCGTCAGCATCTGCCTAAGCTAAACCAGAGGCTCCCGAAAATGGCAGATCCCATTCAAGTGGGTATCGGCATCAACACCGGGGAAGTGGTTGCCGGCAATCTCGGTTCCAGCAAACGCATGGAATATACGGTGATTGGAGACAATGTTAACGTGGCCTCTCGCCTCACTGATCTGGCTGGTCCGGATGAGATCCTCATCAGCGAGCAAACCTCTCTGAAGGTAGCTGAAGACTCGAGCTTCATCCTCCAGTCGCGGGGAGCGATAGAGGTTAAAGGCAGGAAGGAGCCGGTGCAAATATATGAGGTTTTGGACCAAGGAGCGCAAGAGGAGGAGACTGCAGAGAAGCAGTAACCCTGTGGGAGTAGTTGCGAGACTTGCAACCTTGCTGTTTGCCTTTTCCTGTTGTTGGCTCATAACATCGCAGGCAGGTGCTTTTCGTCTGGCTCCTCCCGGAAAAGAATCACTGGTACCGGAGGAGGCAGGGGCACTGTTTCAATCAGAGAATGTCGCCGTCTATGTGGCTAAGAAAGGAGACCGACTTACCGAGCTCGCTCGCCGTTTTTATGGAGATCCAGAGAAGGTCTGGATGATCGAGGAGGCCAATGAATCGGGGTCCCTCAAGCCTGGCCAAGTGCTGGTGATCCCGCTGCGCCCAGCCAACCCCGGTGGCCTCTCCGCTGTAGGATATCAAGTAGTATCGGTTATTACCTACCACCATTTCAGCGACCAGTGCACCAATGCGCTCTGTATGCCTATAGCAGAGTTTTCCAAACAGATGGCTTTTTTGAAAAAGGAGGGATATCGTACTGTCACCATGAAGCAGGTGCTGGAATTTATCAACTATCAGGAACCGCTGCCCCGGAAAGCGGTGGCCATTACCATAGATGATGGCTATCGTTCGGTGTACGAACTGGCATATCCCATATTAAAGCGGTACAATTTCAAGGCGAGTCTCTTCATCTACACAGACTTCATAGGCGATAGCCCGAACTCGTTGTCCTGGGAGCAACTGCGGGAGATGACCGAGAATGGTTTAGAGGTTGAGGCTCACACCATCACCCATGCTGATCTAACTCGCAAGCGCAGCGGGGAGAGTGAGGCTGAGTATCGAGAGCGGGTCAGGCGAGAACTGCGGGTTCCTCGGGAGCTCATACGCAAGCACCTGGGGCAGGAGGCAGTCTGGCTCGCCTATCCCTACGGGCGCCTGAACAATCTAGTGATCTCCATGGCCATGGAGGAGGGATATCGAGGCGGAGTAACCGTGACCCGCGGGGCAACCCCCTTTTTTGTTGACCCATTTAGGGTGGGGCGAAACCAAATAATGAATCCGGTAAAAGGGCATTCATTTGAGAAACTGGTGAAATTTTTTCGTGGAGAATTGCTGCAATGAGATTGCGGTTGGTGGTGCTTCTGCTTTGCTTAACCATTTCAGGCTTTACGCTGAGCGGCTGCGCTGCCCTGAAAAATATCTTCAAGCGTGAGGAGCCGCCGCCGGAGGTTCGGATCGAGAAAATCTTGTTGGAGCGGGCCCTTACATACGAACAGAGAGGCCAGCACCACAAGGCACTCCAGGCGTATGAAGCGGCTCTAGCCGTCATTTCGGCCAAGAAAAGGGGCATTGAAACCTCCCTGCGTGACGATGCTGAGAAACACTACCGACGGGGACTGGAGCTGCGCGAACAGGGTAAATATGCTAGGGCACGGCATGAGTTCCTTATGGCTTTGCGTTTATGGCCTGATTTTCCCGAGGTGGTGGGATTGCTCAAACCCGCCCAAGCACCGCTCTACAGCCACTATGTGATCCATGAAGTGAAAGAGGGAGAGTTCCTCACAGCCATAGCCGAAAAATATTACAAAGATCAGAGCAAGTTTGAGGTTATTGCTCGCTTCAACAACTTGGAGGATGCCACCAAACTCTATGCTGGTATGCAGTTGAAAATCCCAGAAATTCAAGGAGTGAGGTTCGGACCACAACAAAGAAAGCAGGAAACCAAGCCTTCATCCAGTGAGAACCTTATCAGAAAAGTTGTTGGAGAAGGTGGCAAAAAGACCGGTGAAGAGGTTTCCGAGAAGGTCACCCGGTTAGGGGCAGGGGAAAAATCGGCTAGCCAGGACGACGAGGCCAGCTACCACCTTGCAGAGGAGGAGATGGATTTTGACCAGGTTGCAATCTATCAAGAACAAGGGGTGAGTCTGCTTGAGGAAGGTCAGTACATGGCCGCTCTCTACGAGTTTCAGAAGGTGTTGAACACCGATCCCACGAGAAAGCAAATCCGAGAGTATATGGCCTGGGCTCACTACAGACAAGGAGAGGTTCTCTTCCGGCATGCCGAGTATTTAGAGGCCCGTGACCATTTTCAGAAAGCACTGAGCTTTGACGAGGATTGGATAGAATGCAAAGAGTATCTGAACCGGACCGAGGAAGCATACAAAGAGGTTCACTACCTGAAAGGGATTCAGTATTTCGAAGAGGAAAAACTTCAAGAGGCCATCGAGCAGTGGCAGTTGGTGGGCGAGCTTGATTCCGACTACAAGCAGGTAAAAAGTTACCTGCTTCGTGCCCAGAAACTGCTGGAGAAGGTTCAGGAGCTAAAGGAGGTGCCATAGGCGGTTGCCGCATCCCCTTTTATGCCCCATCATCATCGGTGTCGGCAGCACGAGTACAAACGTAAGCAATCACCATAGTTTTATTTGGTCCCCGATCAAGACCAGGTACTTTTTTCTGCGGATGTTGGTAGCTGGTAAGGTGAACCGCAGAATATGGATAGCTATAACTTCGACATTCGTAATTCCTTGTTCGATATTCTGCGGTTTAAGTACCCTTCACCATGGTCTTCACAAAAACCTATAGGGCCTTATTAGTTAGTGTCCAGCTGGAAACTCCACCTTGTCATTCTGAACCTTTCGGCAGGCTCAGAGCCTGCCCTGAGCTAGTCGAAGGGATAAACGAAGCGAAAAATCTCCCATGAGGTCAAGAGCCAAGAGATTCTTCGTCGCCCCTCCAGCGGGACTCCTCAGAATGACATCCAAAAAGAGGGGATTTACGGATGGACACTAGGTAACTCTTATGTCCGTGAAGGGAGGAACTCTTCAGCGAGCCCGGATTGACTTCCTTGATCACCCTACGAATTCTCGCCCTGTTTCACTACCGGGTCGCCGTCGGCCTGAGGAGATTCCTCCTTATAGCGCTCGATGAAAGCATAGGCACTGTGATTGTGGATGGATTCGAAGTTCTCCGAGTCCACCGAATACCAGGTGATATTGGAATCTTCTTCCAGTCTGGCGGCTATGTCTCGCACCACATCTTCCACGAACTTGGGATTCTCGTGTGCTTTCTCGGTTACATACTTTTCATCTGGCCGTTTGAGGACGGAGTAGACATCGCATGATGCTTCCTCCTCAACAATCTGAATAAGTTCTTCAAGCCAGACGAAGCGCTTGAATCGTACCGCCAGCCGAACGACTCCTCGCTGATTGTGCGCACCAAAATCACTGATCTCTTTGGAGCAGGGACAGACTGTGGTAATGGGCACGCTAATCTGAGCCACCAGATCGTGGCCATCGCTACCACTCAAGGATCCCATCAAGCGACAGCCATACTCCATAAGTCCTGAGGCGGAGGAAACCGGCGATTTTTTCTCAATAAAATAGGGGAAGGTAATTTCCAGATGAGCTGACTCAGCTTGCAGCCGGTTCTTCATGGTTTCCAGAATGGTGGCGAAGTTGCGGATGTGGACTTCCCCGCGGTGTTCATTGAGAATTTCAATGAAGCGACTCATGTGAGTGCCCTTGAATTCCTTGGGAAGGTTCACATACATGTTGATATTGGCCACCGTCTGCTGACGGCCGTGCCTTCGATCCAGAACGGTGATGGGATAGCGGATGTTTTTGACTCCCACCTTGTCGATGTTGATGTGGCGGTGATCCCTGGAATTCTGGATGTCCCTGAGTCTTTGATACCCCGACTCCGAAGGCAGCCAGTGTCGCTGTGGTGTGTCTCTCTCCTTCAGCATGGTTCTCTCACTTTAACCGTTTATTGTGGTGGCAATTTCCTCCAGTGCCGCGCTGGTTGGCTCGCTAACATCAGCGGCAAACTCTCCCTTAAGATCCGCTTCAATTATCTTTTCATCATAGGGAATGAAGCCGAGAAATTCAAATCCTTCCAAGGCCTGCTGCAGAAACTCACGATCACCCGAGCCCCGGACCTTGTTTCCCACGAGGAAAAGATTATTTAAACCAATATCGCCAGCGAGGGTTCTGATTCGCTGCGCCACATCTATACTCCGTCGGCCTGGCTCCACCACAATGAGGAGCCGGTCAACAGCCTGGGCAGTACCACGACCCAAGTGCTCCAGGCCGGCAGCCATGTCCATTATGACAACCTCGCCCCGGCCGAGCATAAGGTGTGCTACCAAGGTCTTTAGCAGGGCATTTTCAGGGCAAAGGCAGCCGGATCCTCCTTGCTGAACCCCACCCATGACCATCAAACGGATATTACCGTCAGCAATGGAGATCTTCTCCGGGAGATCATCAACTTTAGGATTCAACTTAAAAAACCCGCCCATGCTGCCCGGTTGAGCCCCGGTGCGTTCAGCAATGAGATCCTTCATTTCGGTGATGGGCGGGAGGGAGTCGGCCCCGGGGATAGCGAGTGCCGTACCCAAATTGGTAGCTGGATCCGCATCAATGGCAAGTACGGCATGTCCCCGGTCAGCGAACCACTTACACAGAAAGGCTGACAGGGTTGTCTTACCAACACCGCCTTTGCCACTTATGGCAATTTTCATAAAACTTCCTCTTACGAAAGACTCTGGTTGATTCCAATGAGTCGATAGACAATCATGCCGCTCAGCACGGCAATATCCTCTGTAGGCAGGTAACTCACGATTGACTCGTCAAACAGAAGATTGCCCTCGGGGGGAAGTTCGTCGTCACCGTCCCACAGTACGATGGTCACCGGGATACGAGGCAAGGGTTTGAGGGTGATGGAGACATCCCCTAATGTATCTGGTACCGCGCCAAGTCTGGAGCCACAGTCGAGGAGTCGCTGGGGCTCCGCGCCAAAAGTCCGGACCAGGGGGTCCCGAGCCCGTTTGAGAAAGGCCGAGTAATAAAAGGGCCCTTCCGGTACTTGGCGGAAGGTAATAAGGTTTCTCTTCAAGGAGTCACCACGGGCGGTGAGCAGATAGTGGAGAATGAGAATCTTCTCGGGTAAGGGTACGGGGTCACCGTTGTTTTGGAGCACCACCTCCACTTCAGGCTCAAATTGAATCAGATGTTCCCGATTGATGAAACGGATGCTGATGGCCGGGTGACCGTTAGCATCCTCAATACAATCAGCGCCGCTCAGCGAGCAGATGCGGTGCGGGTTGACTTTGACAAGCTCTTCAGATGCCAGCCGAAAAGCTTCTCTGTAATCATTCATGCGGGCCAAGAAGGAAATCCTTTTATGCGCAGAGTGTAGAACGAGCAAGTTAAAAATATAACATAAGTCGATGTGAAGGCAATTGAAAAACACCGAGAGGGAGGTCTTAACGAACGGACAATGGAGCGATGATTTTTCTGAAGCTATTCAGCCTCAGTGTTTGGGGAGAGGGAGGCTACGGATGGGGGGGAATTAAGGGAAGATGATATGCCTTTCAGCCAGCTCTTCCGAGGATGTCTCTACCTGGGGAGTTCTTCTGCCCCGAATCAGCCTTTCGACAAGGCCTTGTATCCTGAAGGAACTCTTTTCGATGGCCTTAAGTTTGGCTCTGTCCTCAGGTGCCACTGTATTCTTGAGCAGGAGCAACTGGGCATTACCCAGTATCACCGCCAGGGCATTATTAATCTCTACGGCTCGTTTCATTTCGGAGGACTCTTCCAGCGACAGTGTAGTCTGGTTCATGCTCTCTTGTTTCGATTGGTGTGTTTTGCGGGATTTTTCAGTGTTTGGGGTGAAGCCTGCGCCTAGATTGTCCTCAAGATAAATTACCGTCATATGTCCTGTCAATCGCGGTTAGCAGCAAAAACCATTTTTTGAACATGGTCTTATCAACATATAATAACATATTGTAATTATTAGAGATTTAATTTACGGCCATGTAAGATACTGAGATCGCATGGTTTTTTTTGTTGTTTGAAAAAAGTCAGATATCGTCAACATAGGCGGCTTATCAACAAAATAACTCTCTTGAGAATGGTGACGAAATCTGCGATTTTCTCTCGATTACTCAGAAAATTGTCCGACATATATTTTTTGTCCGGATGGTCTGCAGGATGTCAGGCTTATTTCCTCTGCGGCTGTCAGTGCTCGCCGAATGTAAGAAGATCATTAATGCGAACCAGATAGCTTAGAGTCCGTGCGGTATTTGCCCGTGGGCAGGTGGTGCTGAGCATCGCAAGGAGTAAACCGGTGGGGGTATTGTAATTATCAACTAACTTTACCAACACTCATCGCAGGCTATTAGGGAGGGCAACGTCAAGTTCACCTTGACAACCTTCTTGCCCAAAGATAGTATTTCCAAGCTACGAAGTTAAAAAATTCACGAGCTGAAAGCTTCAGATCCTGACACGCGCTAACCGTGTTGAGGGAATCTTTGAATTACTGTTGGTATCCTCGATAACGACACACGTTTAGGGGGAAAGCATGGCGGTGGATACATATGTGCGGGCACCAAGCAGAACTTCAGCCTACCTTGATTTCCTGCAGATGCTAACAGGCGCAGCCCTAATCCTGTTTATGTGGAGCCACATGATTCTGGTAGCCAGTGTTATTCCGAGTCCACGGGTGATGAATGCCATCGCCAGATTCCTTGAGGAGACCTACATGGCCCAGGTGGGTGGCCCGATTATCGCATGCATTTTTCTTCTGCACTTCATCCTGGCAGCGCGCAAGGTTCCTTTCCGGGTGGAGCAGCAAACCACCATCTGGAAGCTCAGTCGGCAACTCCGTCACACTGACACCTATCTCTGGCTGATCCAGGCCGCTACCGCCATGGTCATTTTAATCATGGGCTCCATCCATATGTGGACGGTGCTCACTGACTTGCCTATCACTGCGGCCAAGAGTGCTGCCCGAATCCAGGGAGGATTTTGGCTCGGTTTTTACCTGATTCTTCTTCCCATGATCGAGCTCCACGTGGGGATCGGCTTTTACCGAATTGCCGTGAAGTGGGGTTTTGCCCGACGAAAGGATCGAAAAAGCTTTAAGAGGTTTGAAAACTACTTGACCCTGATGTTTGTCACCATTGGACTTGTTGCTCTTGGACGGTTCTGGTTCCTAGCCTTGCCCAAGTGAGGAGGAGTTTCATTGGAAACCATATTTACCGACGTCTTGTGTGTAGGTGCAGGATTGGCAGGAGAGCGCGTTGCCATTGAGGCAGCCACGGCCGGTTTTGAGTCCATTTGCCTGAGTATCGTTCCCCCCAGGCGGTCCCATTCATCCGCAGCCCAGGGGGGGATGCAGGCAGCCTTGGGACACACTATTATGGCAGACGGCGATTGTCCGGACGTTCATTTCGAGGATACGGTCAAAGGATCCGATTGGGGGGCTGATCAGGAAGTGGTCCGGCTCTTTGTGGAAAGAGGGCCCGAAGCAGTCCGGGAGATGGCCTTCTGGGGACTTCCCTGGAACAGGGTAGTGCCGGGAAAGTCCACGTATTTCAAGGGGGGAAAAGAATACGAGAAGATTGAAGCCACAGAGAAAGAAGGTCTCATCACGGCGAGAGACTTTGGGGGAACGGCCAAATGGAGAACCTGTTATACCTCTGACGGCACTGGCCATACTCTTCTCTACACCATGGACAATAAAGTGGTGGAAGTGGGGGTCACCGTCCATGACCGCATGGAGGCCATTGCACTCATTCATGACGGGGAAACCTGCACGGGTGCTGTGGCCAGATGCTTGAAGACCGGGAAACTAAAAGTTTATTTGGCGAAGGCAACGGTTATCGCCACGGGAGGCTATGGTCGGATCTATCGGGAGACCACCAATGCGGTGATAAATGACGGTGGTGGCGCCATTATTGCTCTTGACACCGGGGTGGTTCCCTTGGGAAACCCTGAGGCTATCCAGTTTCATCCCACCGGAATAGTTCCCACCAACATCCTGGTTACTGAAGGCTGTCGTGGGGACGGCGGCACCCTACTGGATGTAAACGAAGAACGGTTCATGCACGAGTATGAGCCGGAAAAGGCAGAGTTGGCATCCCGGGACGTGGTTTCCCGATGGATGACCCATCACATTCGCAGGGGACTTGGGGTGAAAAGCCCCTACGGCGACCATCTGTGGCTAGATATACGCCACCTGGGTGAACAACACATTAAGACCAAGCTCAGAGAAGTTGAAGAGATTTGCAATAATTTTCTGGGCATCGACCCCATCACCCAATTAATCCCGGTTCGCCCGGCCCAGCATTACACCATGGCAGGGGTTCGGACCAACAAAGATGGCGCCGCGTACGGCCTCAAAGGGCTCTTTTCCGCAGGGGAAGCGGCGTGTTGGGATATGCACGGCTTCAACCGGCTGGGCGGGAACTCCTTGGCCGAGACGGTGGTGGCCGGTAAGATTGTGGGTGAAAAAATCGTTGAGTTTTTACAGGGCTACGAGACCCAATACAACACCGGTGTAATAAGAGGTGCGGTGACCAGACAAGAAGAGCGAATCCAACGGCTGATCTCAGGTAAAGATGGCAACGAAAGCGCATATGAAATCCGGAACCGTATGCAGGATGAGCTCATGGAGCGGGTGGGGATTTTTAGAAACGGTGCGGACCTGCAAACGGCGGTTGACAACCTGCAAGAGATTTACCAGCGAGCCAGGAAGGTTGGACTCCGCTCACATGGCATCGGGGTTAATCCTGAACTTACCCTTGCCTTAAAGATCAAGGGTATGGTGAGGTTGGCCCTTTGTAATGCCTACGCAGCTCTCCAACGCACAGAGAGTCGGGGCTGTCACTCTCGGGAGGACTATGAGGCCAGGAATGACCGGGATTGGTGGAATCGCACCCTGGCGACCTGGAAAGATGAGGATGATCTTCCCACCTTGACCTACGAACCAGCCACCAAAGAGGTTGAAATTCCACCAGGAGAACGGGGATATGGGGTTTGTAAAATTATCAGTTGTGACGGCGAAGTGATAGGAGAAGAGTAAGATGGCAAGAAGGCTCACGTTTACCATATTCCGCTACAATCCACAGGATGAGAATTCTGTCCCCCATACAGACACCTTCTCGGTTGAAGAGACAGAGAGCATGACCCTGTTCATTGCCCTGACCCAGATCAGGGAGGAGCAGGATCCCTCCCTTCAGTTTGATTTCTGCTGTCGCGCCGGTATCTGTGGGGCATGTGCCATGCTGATCAATGGCAAACCCAACTTGGCTTGTAAGACCTTAACCAAAGATCTGCCGGCTGAAATAACCCTAATGCCGCTGCCAATCTTTAGGTTGATCGGAGATCTTTCCGTGGATACAGGTACCTGGTTTCGGGCAATGCACGAAAAGGTGGAATCCTGGATTCACACCAGCGAGACCTTTGATCCCCAGGCCGAAGAGGAGAGAATGGACAATGCCTTGGCCGAGGAGATCTATGAACTGGAGCGTTGTATAGAGTGCGGTTGTTGTGTGGCTGCCTGTGGCACCGCCAATATGCGGCAGGATTTTGTGGGTGCAGTGGCCATGAACCGGATAGCCCGCTTCATGATGGACCCCAGAGATAAGCGCAGCGAAGGGGAGTACTTCGATATAATTGGTAATGACGAGGGCATTTTTGGGTGTATGGGTCTCCTTGGTTGCGAAGATGTGTGCCCCAAACAGATTCCTCTGCAAGACCAACTTGGCATCCTCCGCCGCAAGATGGGCTGGAGCGCGGTCAAGCAACTCTTCCGCTTCAAATCCTAATATCCAATCCTCTCGCCCGAGCCCTTCGGCCTTGCTCAGGGCAAGCCCTGCGGGCACTCGAGTCCTCAGAGGGCTCAGAGAAAAAGCCTGCAGATATAATGTGCTGGATCGCTTAAAAGGCCCCCGCCATAGCGGGGTCGTCCCGATGATACCTCATCGGGACCAATGCGAAGGCCCTTTGAGGTTCAAATAAGCTAGCTTATCTGATCCCCAAAGGGCCTTGCTCATGAGCTTTTAAGCGATCCTTCTCTCCACGAGTTTCCTACCCTAGCCCCTTTTGGTGGTTTAGAGCTCTCTGAGTTCTTTGCGAGCTCTGCGAGAGATAAAGGATACGCTCTGTCTCTATGCTCCGAACGGAGTGAACTACAGCGCGTACTTCTTAGCCCCTTCCTCGTAGAGATCATTTCCCCGAACATCATTGACAACAATTACCGGGAACTCTTCAACCTCCATCCGCCGAATGGCTTCAGGCCCCAGATCTGCATAGGCGACGATCTCTGCCTTCTTGATGGCCTGAGCCATAAGGGCGCCGGCGCCACCGATTGCGGCAAAATAGACGGCCTTGAACGTGGCCATGGCATCTCTCACATCCTGGTTTCTGGCGCCCTTGCCGATCATGCCTTTAAGCCCGAGCCGAATAAGCTCCGGTGCATATGCGTCCATGCGGTAGCTGGTGGTGGGGCCAGCCGCTCCCACTGGCCTGCCAGGCTTTGCTGGGGAAGGACCCACATAGTAGATGATCTGCCCCTGGATCTCTAGGGGCAGAGGCTTGCCAGCGTGAATCAGGTCGGTGAGCCGCTTGTGTGCCGCATCCCTACCGGTGTAGATACCACCTGTGAGCAACACTCGGTCACCGATTTGCAACCCTTCAACATCCGCATTTGTCAGCGGCGGCGTCAGTCTAATTGGATCACTCATTTTGTTTCCTCGGGTGTAAGGCACAGGGCACAGGGTTCAGGGTATAAGCTATACACTATACAATCTGACCTCTGACTTCTGCTCTATGCCCTATGCTCCTTGCTCTATGCATACTGAATTCTGACTCCTGGATTCTGGCTCCTTTACCTTGTGCCTTGCGCCCTGCGCCGTGTCGCATCTGGATTTTGGATTCTCATTTCCAACTCCCCGTTGCCTCACGCAAACTAAAGTTCTATCTCCTTGTGTCGTGCCGCATGGCATTGGATATTGACCGCAACCGGCAGACTGGCGATATGGGACTCCATCATGTTCACATGTACCGCCAGAGAGGTAATACGGCCGCCCAACCCCTGAGGCCCTATTCCCAGTGCATTGATCTCCTCATATAATTCCTGCTCCATAACAGCGAGCTCGGGGTCGGGATTCTGGCTTCCTAATGGTCGAAGCAGGGCCTTCTTGGCCAACAAGGCGGCTGTTTCAAAAGTGCCGCCAATACCCACGCCCACGATGGTGGGGGGGCAGGGGTTGGCGCCAGACTCTTTGACCCGTTGAACCACATACTCCTTGACACCCTGGATGGACGCAGCCGGGGTCAGCATGGTAACTCGGCTCATGTTTTCGCTGCCGCCGCCCTTTGGCGCAACTATCAAGCGCAGACCATCACCTGGGACAATGTCCAGATGGATGATCGCCGGGGTATTGTCCCCGGTGTTCTCACGGGTAAATGGGTGGCAGGTACTCTTGCGAAGATACCCTTCCCGGTAACCCTGGCGCACGCCCTCGTTGATGGCCTCTTTAAGGTCACCGCCAACCAGATGCACCTCCTGTCCCAGTTCCACGAAGACAACGGCAAAGCCGGTATCCTGGCAGATGGGGATTCCTTCTTCCCGGGCTATACGGGCGTTTTCCAAGAGTTTTTCAAGAATGTCCTTGCCAGTGGGAGAGACCTCCTGAGCAATGGCACTGGCAAAGGCTTCCAAAACATCTTCCCCCAGGTGGGTGTTCGCTTCGATGCTGAGGTCTCGAACTGCTGCGGTGATTTGGCTGGTATGGATTTCCCTCATTTTCACTCCAATAGTATGTGCCTAGGGTGAACTAAAATGCCGAAAATTTCGGAAAAGAGATTCATAAGGAGACCAAAAGGGCGGCATGATAGATGCATGCCCCAAAGAGAAACAAAGTGTCTCCTCTGAGAGCTGGGAGTTGAGAGCTTTTGAAACTTTGAGCTAAATATCACAAACTATGGTATACTACGGTAACGCTTTGGTCAATATTTTTCCAACCGGTTTCCTGCTGGTTCAGGCCGGAAAACCGTTTGAAAAAGCGTTTGGAATTTTGTATTCTCAAGTCCCACTGTTGAGACCGGCGCGATCTTCTGAAGACATATCTTTGGGTGTGGTTAAAGTCCATTACTCCAGTAATGGTCTGAGATAACAACTAGTGAGAACCTCTAGAAATGCTATATGCTAAAAGTATGACGAGCTCATTGGGATCGTAATGACAGCGAAGCGCCAAGCAAAAACGCAGAAACCGAAGGCGGCGAAAAAGCCAAGACCGAATGCAGCCAAAACCAAAGTCGCCAGAACAGCGGTCAAAGAGAAAGAGCCCAAAGCGAAAAAACGGCGATTTGACGTGGAGTTTTATCGGGATTGGTGCAAGGGGTGCGGCATTTGTGTGGCGTTCTGCCCGGCGGGGGCGCTTTCAATGAATGACAAGGGGGATCCGGAAATTACCAACTCGGAACTGTGCACAGGCTGTACCTGGTGTGAAATGCGCTGTCCGGATTTCGCTGTCCGCGTCAAAGAGGAGATAGGAGAAGAGGTCTGTGAGGCGTAGTAGCCGGGAGGCAGGTTACAGGAGGCAGCTGGCAGCAGGCAGTATGTAATGAGGAGTCAGGAGTCAGAATTCAGTATGCAAAGAGCATAGAGCAAGGAGCATAGAGTTGAAGTGATTTGATTATAAGGCTCATTAGTCAAACTTCTCGACCAAGTACAAGTATCTAGACTCTCTGTGACAAGTCATGTAATACTTCTCGCTTTTCTCTATGCCCTATGCTCCATGCCCCATGCTTGCTTCTTGTTACTGGATCCTATGAATTGGCCTTGAGCCTTGAGCCCTGAGCCTTTTGCCTAAGAGGGAAGGTGGGCATCGCCCACCGAAACGAGTTTAACGAGTGGCAAAAAAGCAAAAAAGGAAACCTCGTCTCCTTCAGGGAAACGAGGCCATTGTTGAGGGAGCCCTGGCGGCTGGTTGCCGTTTCTTCGCTGGCTATCCCATAACCCCCGCTTCCGAAATAAGCGAGATTCTTGCCTATCGCTTGCCCCAGGTAGAGGGGACCTTTATCCAGATGGAAGATGAGATTGCCAGCCTTGGAGCGGTGATCGGTGCCAGTCTTGCCGGAGCTAAATCCATGACCGCCACCAGTGGACCTGGATTCTCCCTCATGCAGGAAAACCTCGGTTTTGCTTGTGTGGCCGAGGTGCCATGTGTGATTGTCAATGTCATGCGAGGTGGCCCCTCCACCGGCCTCCCCACCAATCCCTCCCAGGGAGACGTCATGCAGGCCCGCTGGGGCACCCACGGGGACCATCCCATTATTGTGCTTGCCCCCTCGAGTGTTCGTGACTCGTTTGACATCACGGTCAAGGCCTTCAACTTTTCAGAGCGTTACCGCACTCCGGTTATTGTCTTATCCGATGAGATTGTGGCCCACACCCGAGAGACAGTGGTGCTGCCTGACCCGGAAGAGATCGAAGTTTTGGACCGAATCAGGCCAAGTATGCCCCCAGAGTGGTACATCCCCTATGAAGATACCACCAGCGGTGTGCCCCCCATGGGGATCTTCGGTGACGGTTACCGCTACCATGTGACTGGCCTGATCCACGATATCCGCGGTTTTCCCACTATGCGCGCCGATGAAATTGAACCCTTCATGCGTCGGCTTTTTCGGAAGATTAGCCAGAACTTCCCCGATATCCAGATAGTTCACCGATTTATGACGGAAGATGCAGAAATTGTGGTGATTGCTTACGGATCTGTGGCTCGCTCTGCTCGGAGAGCGGTGCTGGACGCCCGGGAAAAGGGGGTTAAGGCAGGTCTGCTCCACCTGGTAACCCTCCATCCATTTCCACGACGAGATGTGGTGGCGACCATCCGAGACGCCCGGGTGGTGCTGGTGCCGGAGATGAATATGGGACAAATTTCCCGAGAGGTCAAACGGGTCAACGAGGGGGTCAGCCGGGTTGCTACTCTCAATCGTATAGACGGCCGCATGATCACGCCACAGCAGATTTACGAGCGGCTTATAAAGGAATAGACTGACATGGCAGAAATTACCAAGTTAGTGCATAAGTATCTGCGCCACGACAAAAAATTCCCGCATGTCTGGTGCCCCGGTTGCGGCAACGGTATTGTTTTGGGAGCCATGATCCGGGCCATAGACCGGCTTGGCTATAGCAAAGACGACATCGTTATGGTCTCAGGTATCGGCTGCTCCGGTCGTCTGCCCGTCTATGTGGATTTCAATACTCTCCACACCACCCACGGGCGAGCGCTTACCTTCGCCACCGGAATCAAGCTTGCCAAGCCAGACCTCAAGGTGATCGTGGTAATGGGTGATGGTGATGCCACTGCCATCGGCGGAAACCACTTCATCCACGCGGCGCGGCGCAACATCAACATCACCGCGATTATCATCAACAACAATATTTATGGCATGACCGGGGGGCAGCATTCACCTACAACTCCTTACGGCGCCAAGGCTAGTACCGCCCCGTACCGCAATATAGAACATGCCTTTAACATTGCTGAGCTGGCAATCACCGCCGGGGCTGTCTTTGTGGGTCGAGGTGCGGTCTACCACGCTCGCTTGCTGGACAAGCTCATTGAGAAGGCTCTCGTTAAGCGCGGCTTTGGCGTGGTGGAGGTGATAACCCATTGTCATACCCAGTACGGCCGCAGAAACAGGATGGGGGATGCCGTGGCCATGATGCAGTGGCAGAAGGAGCATGCGGTGCGCATCGAGAAGGCGGCGGAGATGGACGAGGAGGAACTGGAGGGTAAGTTTACCATCGGGGTTTTGGTGGATAGAGAGCTACCCATCTATACAGAGCAGTACGATTTGGTGCGACAACAGGCCAGGGA
>CAYFXH010000064.1:0-24977 GCA_964346905.1 uncultured Desulfobacteraceae bacterium
GACAGGGAAGACTGCGGGCTGCCAAACCACCAACCGTACCATTTCCCGTGGCAGCAAGCAGGAAATAACCACCGCTTCAACGAGGCACATTGCTCATTTCGCATTGATCATTGATCATTTCTCATTTGTCATTTTAATGAAAAGGTTTAATGAAATGGTTCCATGACTCTCATCACTCAATGTGCAATGATACATGCGCAATGAGAAATGAGAAATGATCACACCCGTTCTGTGCTTGGTAGATTGACACCATTACCGACCTTGTGTTAGCGTTACGCCAGTTCATGAGGGGCAGTGTACAGGTTTTGTACCGGCATACGGCTTCCTCGCCTTTCGGTCGTCCTATTCTTCGCGAGGATTCAATCCGCGTGGGAAGAACCAGACTGGCTCGACCTTTCCTCTTCAGGGGTAAGATCTCAACACCGTGCGGAAAATTTGGAGAAGAAAGCTTCTGGCTGGCAGCAGTTTCCCGCCAGCCGGTGAAAAAAGTATGAGGAGAATTATAAAGGGTGTATTGCTGGTGGTCTTGCTCTGCATACAGAGCCAGGCGGCCACTGCCGGGGAGCCCATCAACATCGGCGTGTTTCTTCCCATGACCGGTAATGTTGCTGCGCTTGGCCAGATGGAGTGGCTGGGCATAGAGACAGCCCATGGGATGATGGGAAAAGTTTTGGGCCGAGAGGTCAAGCTCTTTTTGGAAGATACCAAGAGTGACCAAGCTGAGGCGGCCAAAGCTGTAGACCGACTCATTAAGAAACACAGAGTGGAGGGTATCCTAGGTGGCGCTCTAAGTGCTACTGCACTGGCGGGAGGATCCGTTGCCGAGAAACATGCGGTTCCCCTTATTTCACCCTCGGCCACCAATCCTCTCGTGACCCGGGACAAGAAATACGTGTTTCGTGCTTGCTTCGATGATTCCTTTCAAGGTCAGGTAGCCGCCAAACAGGCCAGGCTAGCGATGAACGCCAACACGGCCGCGGTGATTGTCGATATCGCCCAGGAGAATTACCGTGTGGGGCTGGCGAATCTCTTCCTGCAAGCCTTCGGGGAAATGGGGGGTAAGGTACTCGTAACCTCCTATATACAAGCTGGCGACCGTGATTTCAGGAGTCAGCTTTCCGAGGTACTTTCAGTGAAGCCGGACATTCTGTATTTGCCCAATTACTACACTGAAGATGCCTTGTTAGCCAAACAGGCCAGAGAGTTAGGCATAAAGGCGGAGATATTAATGGCCGATGGGGCCCAGGTGCCCGAACTCCTTGAAACTGGTGGTGAGGCAGTGGAAAATGCGTTCCTTACCGGGCACTTCAACGCCAAGGCGATCACCACCAAACTGGGTCGAGACTTTGCCGTCAACTTCAAGAAACAAAACAAAAGGGAAGCGGACGCGTTTGGAGCATTGGGTGCGGATGCCTATTTCATTCTCCTCGACGCCATCAAACGGGCCAAATCCACGGAGGGACCCAAGGTGCGGGCAGCCCTGGCTGACACCAAGAATTTCGAGGGGGTTACCGGCGCCATCAAGATCGATGAGGATGGTAATACAGTCAAAAGTTTGGTGATTAACAAAGTGAGGAACGGCAGCTTTGCGTATGTGACCACCGTAACTCCTTAGGATACTTGTGCCCGGCCAATTGGAGAATTCGGTAGCCGAGGAGGACGCTACCAAATAATCAGGAGGGGGGGATAACAATCATTCTTGGGAGAGGCTAAAACGTCGACACATTGACTTGGAAAAAGGAGGAAGGAGGCAATCATGAAAAGAGTAGTTGTTTTTGCGAGTGTTTTACTATTCTCGCTGGCCCTCATTTCTGGTGCTTTGGCAGAGGATATCAAGGTTGGAACCCTTATGCCCAGCACCGGGCCATTGAAAGAATTCGGCCCAAACTGTGAGAATGGGGTGAAGCTAGCCGCCAAACAGATGGCTGCGGCCGGATTTGATATGAAACTGATCCATGAAGACAGCGAGACCTCTGCCATTCCAGCCACCAATGCAGCCAAAAAGCTTGTGGAGATAGACAGGGTGGTAGCCATAATTGGAGCCCTGGCCAGTGGGGTAACCGTTCCGGTGGCCGAGTCTGTGACCAGCCCCAGTAATGTGATCATGATCTCGCCGGCATCAACATCGCCCTTGATCACGATTTTGCCGGCCGATTATGCAAAGGATTTTCTGTTCCGTACATGCCCATCCGATGCTCTTCAAGGCGTGATCGCGGGTAAGCTGGCCGCCAGTTACAATAAGACGGCCTCTGTCCTTTACGTGAACAATCCCTACGGACAGGGGCTCGCGGAGCAATTCAAGAAATCCTTTGAAAAAAGAAAAGGCAAGGTGCTTGCCATGGTCCCCCATGATGAAAAGGCCGCCGAGTCATACACTGCGGAGTTAAAGAAGGCCCTTGCCGGAAATCCCGATAGACTGGCTGCCTTCAGTTACCCGGAACACGCGAAGGTATATCTTAAAGAGGCCATTGAGTTTTACAACTACAGGAAATTCCTGTTCTGCGACGGCACAAAATCGGAAGACATCGCCAAGGCCCTTGGACCGAGGAGAGTTGCAAATCAGAGGGGTACGGCTCCCGGGTCAGCAAAGGGTAAATCCTATGATATCTTCATTGCCGATTACAAGGAAGAGTTTGGCAGACTCCCGCCCTTGCCCTTTATTACCAACGCCTACGATGCAGCGGCAGTTATTGGCCTTGCCGCCTACGCGGTAAAGGTTAAAGGGATGCCGTTGACGTCAACGAATATCCGGGATAACCTGCGCGCTGTCGCCAATCCCCCAGGGGAAGTTATTCAGGTTGGTGAATTCAAAAAGGCCTTTGATTTACTGAAGGCGGGCAAGAAGATCAACTATGAAGGGGCAGCCGGGTCGGTGGATTTCGACCGGCACGGCGATGTGATTACGCCCATTGAAGTCTGGAAGTATGATAGGGACGGGAACATCGTAACGGTGAGCATGGAATACGAGATTCCCAAAGAGTAATGAACGATAGCGAGAACGACGTGAAAAAGGGGGTCCGGTGGAAGGATCCCCTTTTTTCGTTACTTACGTCAATCCAGCAATTTCGATACCCTTTTTTCCTCTCCCAGGAGCCCCTGGGGCCGGTAAATCAGAATTATCTCCAGCAATATTCCGATCAAAAGGAAACGGATGTAGGGAGCTCGCGCCTTCAAGGTAACGGGAAGCAGGTCGGTAAGAAACTTGGTACCGATCCAGATCCCCCAAATTGCATAGGCCCCGAGAATGGCCCCCTTATTATTGCCACTTCCTCCGGCCATCAACATGACCCAGATGATGAAGGTGCCGTATAGGGGGGTGAAGACGTCGGGTGAAATGGCTTTGGTGTAGTGGGCATACAGGGCACCGCCGATCCCCATTATCATGGAGCCGAAGACGAGGGATTGCATCTTGAAGTTAAAAATGTCTTTTCCGCTCATGGAAGCAGAGATCTCATCTTCGCGAATGGCTCGCAACACCCTACCCCAGGGGGATCGGATGGCTCGCTCGATTGCCAAATAGATCACCACCATGATGATAATTACAATGGCCAGATAGATATAGTTATAATTTCTGGGGTCCACCAGACCGTGCAACGGTTGGGGCAAGCCCATCAGCCCTCTGGGACCGTTGGCCAGGGCGTGCTCGTTGTTGAAAATGAGCCGGAACGTCTCGGCGATTCCGATTGTCGCTATGGCAAGATAATCTTCTCGTAGTTTGAGGGTTGGAATCCCGATGAGAAAGGCAATGAGGCCACAAATGAGGGCCGCTCCCAGAATGCCGATAATAAACGGAAGGTCCAAGCCGACGAACTGCTGCACATACTGGGCGTACATCCCGGTGGGCTTTGGCGTCGTGATCAGAGCCGAGGCGTAAGCACCAACGCAAAAGAATCCAGCTATACCGATATTGAATAACCCGGTGTAACCCCACTGGATGTTAAGACCCAGGCAGAAGACGGCATAGATTCCAGCCATCACAGCGAACGAGACCAGATATGCGAGGAGGCCCGAAAGTTCCATTAGCGGCTACTCCCTCCAAAAATGCCTTGTGGCCGCATCAGTAGGATGAGAATCATGATTATGAAAGCCACTGCAGGCTTGTACGTGGGCAGCAGAAAGGCTGTGGAGATCTGTTGGGCCACTCCGATTACCAGGCCACCCACCAGGGCACCATACATATTGCCGATGGTTCCAAGTATGGCGGCGGCAAAGAGGGGTAAAAGGAAATTCCACCCCATTCCCGCGTGCAACTGCACATCGATCCCATAGAGGATCCCGCCGGCGGCAGCCAACCCCCCGCCCACCATCCATGTCCAGATAATGACCCGTTCGGTATCAATTCCCGATATGCGCGCCAGATCCATATTATCGGCAGTTGCTCGCATGGCCTTCCCCATTTTGGTCTTCTGTAAGAAAAGGTAGAGCGAACTCACCAGGAAGATAACAACCAGGAGAATGAGAATTTGATCTGGTCGCATTTTTGCCCCCAGTGGGAGTTTCAGGGCAGGTCGCAGGAGCCCGGGTCTGAAAAAGCGGTAGTCTGCGCCCCAGAGAATGAGAATTATCATCCGAATGATAAAGGAGGCCCCGAGCGATGCCATGGCAAGGATCACTACGCCGCTCCCCTTTTGGCGGAGCTTTCTGAAGATTAACCGATCGAAGATCAATGACAGACACCCCACGGCCGCCATGGAGAGGGGAAAGGCAAGGAGCATTCGCCAGCCAAAGGAAAGGGCTCCGAAGGTGTGGTCAGGGATGCCCAACCAGGAAAAAGGGCCGGCAACCAAAAACAAGGCGATATATGCCCCGGCTGCCATTAAATCACCGTGGGCGAAGTTGGCGAAGCGGAGGATACCGTAGATCAAGGTGAGGCCGATGGCTCCTAGAGAGATAATGCTGCCGAGGACAATTCCGTAGACGAAAAGCTCAACCAACCTTACCCTCCCAAGTAGAGGCGTCCGATCTCTTCATTTTCAAGCAAAGAGGTGCCGTCGTCATCGAGAACGTTTCTCCCCATGGCGAGAACATAGCCATGATGCGCCATTTTCAGGGCCTCTCGGGCATTTTGTTCGACAATGACAATGGCCACACCGGTTGCATTGATTGCCGCTATCTGTTCGAAGATATGGGAGACAAGAAGTGGGGCCAATCCGGCTGAAGGTTCATCCAGGAGCAGGATCTGAGGATCCAGCATGAGAGCTCTCCCCATGGCCACCATCTGTCGCTGCCCTCCCGAGAGCTGACCCACTTTATCCTTTTTTCTCTCGCCGAGAACGGGAAAAAGGTCATATACCTGTTCAAGTCTTTGTTTGTAATCATCTGTTCTAATGAACGCACCCATCTCCAGATTTTCCTGGATGGTCATGGAAGGAAAGACATTGTCTACCTGTGGAACGTAACTTATACCCTTTCTTACGATTTTTTCTGGCCTGAATCCAGTTATGTCCTCGTTGTGGAGAAAGACCTTGCCCTGCCTGGGTTGCAGCAGGCCGAAAATGGTCTTCAGAAGGGTGGACTTTCCTGCACCATTGGGGCCGATTATGGAAACAATTTCCCCGGCTTTTACCCTGAGATTTACTTGGTGAAGAATGTCAGTTTCAGTGTATCCTACCGTAATATCTTCAATTTTTAAAATCATTAGCGGTACTGCCCGCCCAAATAGGCCGCTAGGACCCGTTCATCCCGTTTAATCTCCTCAGGAGACCCCTCCGCCAGCTTTTGTCCTTCACTCATTACGATCACCGGATGGCAGAGGTTCATCACCAGATTCATATCGTGCTCGATCAAAAAGAAGGTTATCCCCTCCTGCTCACAAAGCTTTCTGATGTTGTCAACCAGCTTCCTCATCAACGTTGGGTTCACCCCAGCCCCAGGTTCGTCCAAGAGAACCATTTTGGGTTCGGCCATCATGCTTCTGGCCAACTCCAGGAGTTTCTTTTGCCCGCCTGAGAGCGAACCAGCATATTCATCTTTGAGCTCAATCAGTTCAACAAACTCAAGCACGTGAAGAGCCTTTTCCATGATCGACTTTTCTTGTTTCCGCACCGATCCCGGCCGTATCCAGGTGTTCCAAATCCTTTCGCCCGCCTGGAGAGCAGGCACGAGCATGAGGTTCTCAAGAACGGTCATTTGCGAAAATTCCCGAGTGATCTGAAACGTCCTGTACATTTTCTTGTGGAAGATTTGATGCGGCGAGAGTCCATCAATACGCTCGCCCTTGAAGTATATCTCACCCCCGTCGGGTTTGAAAAACCCGGTAATGAGATTAAAGAGCGTGGTCTTGCCAGCACCATTGGGGCCGATCAGACCGGTGATGGAACCCTCCTGAACTTGCAGAGAGCAATTGTAGACTGCCTGGAGTCCCCCAAAGCTTTTCATTACGTTTCTTGCTTCAAGCATGGATCCAATTCCGAGGATGCATAGGATGTCGGAGCCGAACGTTTGTCAAAGACTTCTTCTTTAATTCCTGAACTTTCCGAGAGTCTTTTCGGATTTTTTTTGTCCTCTGGATGATGGGCGGAGAGCCAGTGCTGCTGTTTCCTCTCAATGGTTCATCACCACATTTTACCCAAGGCAGGGTGGGCATTATATCACCAAAGCCGCGAGCTCTCAGATGCTCCCTCGAACTGCCTGCTGCTCATCTTTCATCCCTGGCCTTGAGACTCGACCTTGATACCATAGCATGTACGCGAGCAACATGGAAGAGACTCCGGATGTTGCCGGCTGCGGTTCCATTGACAAACCGGATTGCTTGGGGTAAGGTTTCGTTCAAATCCATTGAAATCACTAGTGATAACAGAGCGTTCAGCCATCAGCTCTCAGCATTCAGCAAAGACAAGAGTCATTTTGCTGATAGCTGACTGCTGACAGCTACTAAGGTGGGATATTGAGACAAGAGAATCTGTTCGGATCGGCGGACTGGCAGGCTGACGCACCGCTGGCAGAGCGCATACGCCCGAGAAGTGTAGATGAGTTTGTTGGCCAGCAGCACCTGATGGCCCCTGAAAAGCTGATAGGGCGGTTGCTCAGGCACGGTCAGCTGCAGTCGCTGATTTTCTGGGGTCCTCCAGGATGTGGTAAGACCACCCTGGCACGGCTGATTGCCCGAGATACGGAAGCTCACCTGATACATCTCTCGGCGGTTGCGGCCGGCGTCAGGGATGTGCGGGCCGCTGTTGATGAAGCCAGACAGCAACTAAGGATGCACCGCAAGCGCACAATCCTGTTCGTGGATGAGATTCACCGATTCAACAAAGCCCAGCAGGATTTACTCCTCCCCTACGTTGAAAGCGGTACGATTACCTTCATCGGAGCAACCACAGAAAATCCCTCCTTCGAGGTCATATCACCCTTGCTGTCACGGGCGCCAGTGGTGGTGTTAGAACCACTGAGTGAGGATGACATGGCGGTAATTCTCAAACGCGCCCTTGAGGATGAGGAACGGGGACTCGGCGGACTGCAGACGGAAGTGGATGAGGCTGGGCTGGCCTATTTGATCCGAGCGGCGCAAGGAGATGCACGTATAGCCCTTAATGGCCTGGAAGTGGCAACCCTAACAACGGTGCCCAACCTGGATGGGCGACGGCATGTGAGCCTCCAGACAGTGGTTGACGCCGTCCAGAAAAAGGTTCTCATCTATGACAAGGACGGTGAGGAGCACTACAACCTGATTTCTGCACTGCACAAGAGTTTGCGAGGAAGTGACCCAGACGGGGCTCTCTACTGGCTTGCCAGGATGCTTGAGGCCGGAGAGGATCCCCTTTATATCGCTCGCAGAATGGTGCGTTTTGCTTCAGAGGATGTGGGCTTAGCTGATCCGCGGGCGCTTATGGTGGCGGTTGCGGCCCAACAGGCTTTTCATTTCGTGGGCCCGCCGGAAGGAGACCTGGCTTTGGCCGAGGCGGCGGTCTATCTGGCCACGGCCCCGAAAAGTAACGCCCTCTATGCCGCCTATGGTAAGGCAAGGCAGAAGGCTGAAGAGAAGGGGAGCTTACCAGTACCCATGGCACTTCGCAACGCGCCCACTACGCTGATGCGCCACATGGGCTATGGCCGAGACTACCGTTATCCGCATGATTATCCGGAGGCCCACGTTCCTGTGAGCTATCTCCCGGAGCAACTAGAGCATGTACGATTCTATGAGCCAAGCAAGCGGGGCTATGAAGCAACTCTGAAAGAGAGGCTAAACCACTGGCGCCAGCGGGTAGAAACCGCCAAGCGCAAAGCGCAGAGCGCAGAGCGAGAAACCAAGCGGCGAGGAAAATAGAGTAGGTATAATTAGACTCGAACCTGGCGACACGGCGAAGGATCACAATTCCATCGAGCTAATGATTTCTAAGGTTTATAGGATCCCTAACTATCTGGGTATCTGATGATTTCACTGTTCTACAGATTGACGCAATGCGCTATGCGCTTTGCGCTATGCGGTCTTTTTTGCACATTGACTTTTCTTATGTTTATGAGCGGTGGGCTTTCATTGGCAAAGGATGCTGAAGTGTCTCCAGCAAGAGGCATTGATCGTTACCAGAAGCTGGTACAGCAGCATCCCCAAAAAGCTTCCTACCAGAATGCTCTCGGCTACTATTATCTGAAGGCAGGCAACCTCGAGGAGGCGGAGACTCACTTTCTGAAGGCAATCGAACTGGATGATTCCTACCCGATTGCTCATAATAACCTTGGTGTTCTCTATCTCCAACAGGGGCGGCCAGAGCTAGCAGAAAAGGAGTTTCGCCAGGCTGTGAGACTGAACCCGGATTACAGCAAGGCCCAATATAACCTGGCAGTGGCGCTTTTCCGTCAGCAACGTTATGGTGAGGCAGCCACGGCCTATCTTAAGGCCCGCGAGATGGATAGTGATTATGTAGACCGGAGGGACAATCGAGAGAAGACACCAGAGAAGATCAAGAAGGCCCTGGAGCAGGTAGCCAAAGATAACAGATCCACTGATGAGTTGAAGCGGTTAAGGCAATGGTTCGCGCCATACTACTAGGCTGGTGTTGGTTTTTATTCTTGCTTTTTACGGTTCTGGCCCAGCCGGTCATGGCCGAACAGGGAGCGGATCAGTTATGGAATTTTGCGAACTTCCTCTACCAGAAGCAAGACTTCTACCGAGCACTGAGTGAATATGAGCGTTTTCTGTTTCTTTTTCCCAACGACCCTAGGGTCCCTGAAGCCGAACTCCAAATTGGCCGCTGTTACCGGCAGGATGGAAAGCCCAAGAAGGCTTTCCGCCGCCTTCTTAAACTGTATAATCGCAAAAGGGCGGAGCCAGTTGGACGTGAGGCTTTATTGGAGATGGTATCGATTCGCGAGGAACAGCAGCGTTACCCAGAGGCCATTTACTTGGCTAAACGCTTTGTTGAACAGTATCCTGACGATCCAGAAATTGATACTGTTTACTTGCGCTTAGCCTGGCTCCAGATTGACATCGGTACATACGAAGAAGCACTTGCCACCTTGGTGCGAATCCAGCCAAAGAGCAAACATTACCAGAGAGCAAGATCATTACGGCAAGCGCTGCAGCAGCCACCAGATACAAGAGAAAAATCTCCTAAAGTGGCAGGGGCACTGTCCGCGGTTTTGCCGGGCGCAGGACACCTTTATGCAGGACGGCCAGGTCAGGCTGCCTCCTCGTTTCTGCTCAACGCTCTTTTTATCGCCGGGGCAGTGCTAGCTTTTAAGCATGATAGTCCGGTTCTTGGTGGAATTTTGATTTTTTTCGAACTGGGCTGGTACCAAGGGGGAATACGTAGTGCGGCACAAGCGGCACGCGAGGAAAATCAGGGACAACACAGGAGGTATCGCCAGGATCTGAGGCAGAGCTATCGGCTCTCCCTTGGCTTGGAGCCTGGGAAAGATCAACTAACACTTTCATTACGGTTAAGCTTTTAAGATAATGAAGGCAGGTTGGACTCGGTCCAGTGTTGTATAATACCGCAATGGGAAAAGGCCGGGGTCGGTGTAATGCGCATGAGGACTAACGCAAGAGAAAGTATAAAACCCTTCAGGCTAGTCAAGTATTTCTCCCTGACAAGCCTCGTGGTGATCCTCATTCCAACCTTGCTACTCTCTGTATTTATCTCTCAGCGAGCCAAAAACGAACTTCTCAGAAAGAGTGAACAATATGCCCTGTTGGTGGCCATCAATTTGAATCATCAAGTTTTTACCCAGTTCGTCCTTCCGACAGTGCTGAAATTTGGGCGAATTCAGCTCGGCAATCGGGCGCAGTATGAACGTCTGGATACAGTGGTTCGCAACACAATTCATGGATTTAGAATCGACAGGGTCGATGTGTATGACCTGAATGAGCTGATTACCTATAGTACCGACCGTTCTCTGGTGGGGTTATCCGGCCTCGGCGGTATAGACTTCAAATTGGCACGAGAAGGCAAATCCTCATCGCGGCTGATTTCGCGGGGGAGTTATCTAGGCTTTGAGCTGGGATCGATGGCAAAGCAGCGGCAGCTCAAGACCTACATCCCCCTCCGGATGGAAAGACCTCTCTCGAGGGAATACGGCAGAATCCTTGGGGTTTTCGAGATTACCCAGGATATTTCCGCGGACTATGCGGCCATTACCCGCTTCCAGAATATAATCATACTGAGCCTTTTGGTGGTGATGAGCCTGCTTTTCTTCGTGTTACGTTTCATTGTAAAGCGGGCGGAACGGATCATTGCCAAGAGAGCTGAGGAGCGAAGGCGCTTGGAAGAACAGCTTCACCAGGCTGAGAGAATGGTTGCGCTGGGGGAGATGGTGGCTGGAATTAGCCATGAGATCCGGAACCCACTGGGGATCATCGGCTCCACCGCTCAGCTTCTCCATCAGAAGACGGATGAAGACGATCCAAAGAAGCAACTGGGTAAAATCATTATGGAGGAGACGGCGCGTCTGAACTCCATTGTCACGGATTTCCTGGACTTTGCTCGTCCAACTACGCCACATTTCTCCGAGTGTCGAGTGGATGTGGTTCTGGAGAAAAATCTAAAGTTTCTGGAGGTTGAGCTCAAAAGGCGAAACATTAAAGTGGAACTCCGCGTTGCCGAAAATGGCAGGCCGGTTTACGCGGACGGTGACCTCCTGTACCGCGCTTTTTTGAACATCTTCGTTAATGCGATGGAAGCACTGGATGAGGGTGGTATTATTCAGGTGATCACGCGCTACAAAGACTCCCGCGAGGATACCCTGGAGGTCATTATATCGGACACGGGCTCCGGTATTTCCAAGGAGACGATGGGAAAAATATTTGACCCCTTTTTCACCACCCGCGAGACAGGCACGGGGCTGGGGCTCCCCATAGTCCGGAACATAATCGAAAGTCACGGCGGGACGGTCTTCATTGAAAGTCCACCCCGAGAGAAAGTAGCGGAAGCCGAAAACAGGGGGACGGCTATTATTATTTCCTTACCGGTGAACCCGGCTGAGAGTTGAGCAGTAACAGCGAAACGGGAGGTTGGGCGACTCGTCTCGCCAGTGCCGGTGAGGAAAGTCCATGGGCCGGGATGTACAGGAACCACTGCTACCCGGTGGGGACGACAAAAAAGAGATACAGATGGAAACCATTCTTATTGTGGATGACGAAAAGAACTATCTCCTCGTACTGGAGGCTCTTCTCGTGGATGCGGGATACGAGGTGGTTACCTGTGATGATGCCAGCGAAGCCCTCGAGATTACCTCAAGCCATGACCTTGACCTGGTGATAACCGATATGAGGATGCCCGGCGTGGATGGGATGGAGTTTCTCGCCCAGATACGGGGTCGGCAACCGGATCTACCAGTGATTATGATGACAGCGTATGCCACAGTGGAAAAGGCTGTGGAGGCCATGAAGCGGGGCGCTTTCGATTACATTACCAAGCCTTTCAAGAACGAAGAGCTGATACTGACGATTCGAAAAGCCATAGAGATGCACCAGCTGAAGCAAGAAAACCGGATGCTCAGCCGGGAACTACAAGACCGCTTCAAATTTGGCAATATTGTGGGCAAGAGCAAAGCAATACGCCAGGTCTATGAGATTATTGAAAAGGTGGCGCAAACTCGAGCTTCCGTACTGATAACCGGAGAGTCAGGCACAGGGAAGGAACTCATAGCAAGGGCTATTCATTTCAACAGTCCTCGGCGTGCTAAAGGATTTATTTCGGTTAACTGCTCAGCTCTACCGGAATCATTGCTGGAGAGCGAACTCTTCGGCCATGAGCGGGGCGCTTTTACCGGGGCTATCACGCGGCGAAAAGGACGTTTCGAATTGGCTCACGGCGGGACCTTGTTTTTGGATGAAGTGGGTGACATGTCGTTCGCTCTTCAAGTGAAACTCCTCCGGGTACTTCAGGAGATGAAGTTCGAGCGGGTGGGAGGTAGCACTACCTTGCACGTGGACGCCAGGTTGGTCACGGCTTCCAACCGCGATCTTTTTCGGGAGGTGGAAATCGGACGCTTCAGAGAAGATCTTTACTATCGTCTAAAAGTTGTCCACATAAAGGTTCCCCCCCTGAGAGAGCGGCGAGATGATATACCCCTTCTGGTGCACCATTTTTTGAAAAAGGTGGCGAAGGCCAACGGGATTCCAGTGAAGGGCTTAAACCAAGAAGCACTTCGGTACTTGTATCAGTATGATTGGGTAGGGAACGTCCGTGAACTGGAAAATGTCATCGAACGTGCGGTCATTCTTTGTGACGGTGATGAAATCAGGCCCCAGGATTTGCCTGAGGAAGTGTTCCAGCAACGACTGCCAGGCATTAGCCAGGAGACCACGGCCAGGACCGAAAGTACCTCAGAACTGGCTGAAGATGGTGCTCTACTGCCCTATCTTGGCCTGAATCAACGCCAAGTGAAGGCAATAAACTTTATCAAGAAAAATGGCTATATAACCAACGATTACTACATCCAAATCAACCATATCTCCGATCGCCATGCCCGCCGAGATCTTAGTCAATTGGTTAATATGGACCTGGTGGCACGAGTTGGCAAAGGACGAAGCACTCGATATGTGCTGAAGTAGTCCGGATTATGTCCGGATTATGTCCGGATTACGTCCGGATTAGGCCCCTCCGGAAAAGGTTTGGCTGTGATCCACGTTGGAATGAGTGGTAAATCATACGTGATTTCAATTGGATAGAAATCTGCGACCAATATAGTTGATATGGCAAGAAACTTGCTACTCATTACACATTTGAGTAAGAATGGTGAGGATGGTGTTTGTATGAGCGCCCTACCTTCTTGACTCTTAAACTCTTTTTCTCCTTTCTCCTGACCGTCTGGACGTGGCCCCGTCCAGACGGTTTTTTTTGATCGCTGGGTGATGGAGATTTTAGATTGTAGATTGGAGATTTTAGATTGTAGATTTTAGATTGTGGATTGCGGATTGTGGATTGCGGATTGTGGATTCTAGATTGCAGGTCTGAACGAATCATTACTCCACCACAGCGAAAATTTCTTTACATGAAAACCACCACCTACTCCTTTCTAAGATCAGCCAAAGTCACCTTGTGTAGGCGTGAATTCCTAACGGGTTATTGCCGAAACGGGATACATTTACTTTACGGCTGAAATTTCCCCACAAAGTGCACAAAGATCACACAGGGAATGTTCACACTTAAAGCACATTATTGGTTTTTTTCGTGATCTTTGTGGTTTGCCTAAATCGTGGCGAATCTGATCTATGAACAACAGCCTATTCACGCTTTCCCCAAGGCAATCTCTGACACAATTACCATTCACTGTGGAGCAGTCCTTGAGCGACCTGACCACCTCTCATCAGGCTGAAGGTCGGGGCAAGAACACACCTGGTAGTATCTGGAAATGCTGACATTTGAATCTTGACAAAGAGGGGAGCGATTGCTAACTTGTTTAGCACTCAATAGAGATGAGTGCTAATATTAGGGCATCCATGAAAGGACCAATTCAGGAAGAGAGAAGTCGACGAGTGCTAGAGGCAGTGGTCCTCGAGTACATCCAAGGTGGTATGCCGGTTGGTTCTCGAGCCATAGCAAAAAGATATGGCCTCAACGTGAGTCCGGCAACCATTCGGAATGTGATGGCAGATCTCGAGGATCTTGGTCTGCTCTATCAGCCGCATACTTCGGCCGGAAGGGTTCCCACCGAACTTGGCCTTCGGGTCTACATTGATTCAATCGTAGAAATCCAACAACTCAGTCTTGCTGATCGAGAACGGATCAGACGCTCCTATAGTGGAGTGGGCCGGGTAGAGCGGTTGCTGAAAGAAACTTCCAGGGTACTTTCATCTTTCTCCAAGCAGGCTGGTGTTGTCCTCACACCTCGACTATCTCATACTGTTTTCAAGCGGATCGAATTCATTCGGCTGCGCGCCAATATGGTGATGACTATTTTGGTTTCTCAGGCGGGGATCGTTCACAACACCATTTTCGAAACAGAAGAAGATATTTCCCAAGAAGAGCTAGACAAATACAGTCGCTATCTCAACGAGCTGCTGCAGGATCTTACTTTACACCAGGTAAAAGCACGGTTGCTGGAGGAGATGAAAAAGGAGAAAGTTCTCTTTGACCGACTGCTCTCCAAGGCCTTGGAGCTAAGTCAAAAGGCTCTCCAGGAGAATATCGAAGAGAGCGAGCTTTATATTGATGGCAGGACCAATCTTCTCGATAATCCCGAGTTTGCCGACGTGGAGCAGATGAGGCGAATTTTCAATGCTTTTGAGGAAAAGAGTAAGATTATTGACCTGCTGGACAAGAGTATGTCAGCGGAGGGGGTCAACATCGTTATCGGCTCCGAAAGCGCGTTGTTGGATATGGAAAGCGTCAGCTTCATAACTTCGCCTTACACCAGTGGTGACGAGATTCTGGGTACCCTTGGTGTCATCGGGCCGACACGGATGGATTACTCCCGGATTATTCCACTGGTAGATTACACCGCAAGGGTGCTGAGCAAGATGCTGGAGGAGGCCTTCTAAGGGTAATGGAAAGCTCGTTGCGAAACGTGCCAGCTCCCTGATTTTTTGGGGAGCTTCTTTATGAATAGAGGTCGAGGGACTTGACTGAGCGCTAATCGTTATTAAGAGAAGAGTATGGGAGGAATCTGGGTGGATCTAAATAAAGAGAAGGCGACCACCACTCAGGAGAGTGTGGACCAACAACAAGATGACCAGCAAGAGCTTCTTGCCGAGAACGGGAGCCAGGCTCAGGCGGAAGCAGCTGAGGTTAAGGAAAAGGAGGACTTTGACCCTGAAACAGCCGACAGGGATGCTCTTTTGGCTAAATACAGAGAGCTGGAGGAGCAGCTCGACGAGGCCCAGGAACGTGTACTACGCACCGCTGCTGATGCGGAGAATTTCAAGAAACGGCTTCAACGTGAGAAAGAAGAGCAGACGCGCTATGCCAATGAAGCATTTATCCGTGACCTGTTACCCATAATCGACAATCTGGAAAGAGCCCTCAAGCATTCACAGGCCGAATCAAATCAGGAAGGCCTGGTGGAGGGTTTGAACATGACACTGAAGGGCTTCATTGACGCGCTGGCCAGGTTGGGCTGTACTCCGGTGCAAGCAGTAGGCGAGCTTTTCGACCCGAACTTCCATGAGGCTGTTTCACAAGTGGAGGCCGAGGATCATGAGGCCAATACAGTGCTGCAGGAGCTGCAAAAGGGTTATATACTGAGGGAGCGTCTGCTCAGGCCAGCAATGGTTGTGGTGTCCAAGGCTCCCAGCCTGGAAGCAAACGCAACTTCAGAGCAAACCACAGGCGGGAGGTCAAAAGGGGACAAGAGCGAGGTAAAAATAAAGGTCAAAAAAGTATGAAAAGAACGGTAAGGATGGAAGACCCAAAAGAGGCGGGAGATAAAGGAGGAAAGTATGGGAAAAATAATCGGCATTGATCTGGGAACCACAAACTCAGTGGTTGCGGTGATGGAAGGAAAGGAGGCCAAGGTTCTCACGAATGCCGAAGGTAGCCGCACGACCCCTTCTATTGTCGCCTTCACTGAGAGTGGTGAACGACTATTGGGGCAAGTAGCAAAACGGCAAGCCATCACCAACCCTGAAAATACGGTGTATGCGGTCAAACGTTTGATCGGTAGAAAGTTTGACACTCCAGAGGTAAAGCAGGACATTTCCATTTGCCCTTTTGAGATTGTCAAGGCTGACAATGGCGACGCCCACATAAAGATTCGTGGCAAGGAATACAGCCCTGCAGAGATCTCGGCCATGGTCTTGCAGAAGATGAAACAAACGGCGGAGGATTATTTAGGTGAAAAAGTGACCGACGCGGTGATAACTGTACCTGCTTACTTCAATGACAGCCAGCGCCAGGCAACCAAGGATGCCGGTCGCATTGCCGGACTGAACGTCATGAGAATTATCAACGAGCCCACGGCAGCTTCTCTTGCCTATGGCCTCGATAAAAAGGTAGACGAAAAGATTGCGGTCTTTGACTTGGGCGGAGGCACTTATGATATTTCTATTTTAGAGATTGGCGATGGTGTCTTTGAGGTGAAGGCAACCAACGGTGACACCCATTTGGGTGGTGAGGACTTTGACCAGCGGGTCATTGACTGGCTCGCGGATGAGTTTCGCAAGGACCAGGGGATTGATCTGCGCAGCGATAAAATGGCATTGCAGCGCCTCAAGGAGGCTGCGGAGAAAGCAAAAATGGAGCTCTCCACCTCCATGGAAACGGAGGTTAACCTGCCATTCATCACCGCTGATGCCAGTGGCCCTAAGCACCTTAATATAAAGCTGAGCCGGTCCAAATTGGAATCGCTGGTTGCAGATCTCATTGATAAACTGGTGCCACCCGTGAAGACCGCCCTGAAGGATGCGGGTTTGGCAGCTTCTGACATAGACGAAGTCATCCTTGTGGGTGGTATGACCCGGATGCCACGGGTGCAGGAAAAGGTGAAAGAGATTTTTGGCAAAGAGCTTCACAAGGGAGTCAACCCAGATGAAGTGGTTGCTGTAGGTGCTGCGATTCAAGCTGGCGTGCTCAAAGGTGACGTGAAAGATGTACTCCTACTGGATGTGACCCCGCTCTCTCTGGGGATTGAAACTCTGGGAGGAGTGTTAACTAGGCTCATCGACAAGAACACTACCATTCCCACACGCAAAAGCCAGATCTTCTCAACGGCGGCGGACAATCAGCCAGCGGTATCCATCCACGTACTGCAGGGTGAACGAGAGATGGCGGCTGACAACAAGATCCTCGGACGGTTCGAGCTGGTGGGTATACCCCCAGCACCTAGAGGAATTCCACAGATCGAGGTGACCTTCGACATCGATGCCAATGGCATTGTGAACGTGTCGGCCAAAGACCTCGGAACTGGGAAAGAGCAGTCCATTCGTATTACCGCTTCAAGTGGTTTGAGTGAAGAAGAGATTCAACAAGCCGTCAAGGAAGCGGAGATGCACGCAGAGGAGGACAAGAGGAAAAGGGAACTTGTGGAGGCCAAGAATAACGCTGATTCTCTCATATATCATACTGAAAAGACCCTGAACGAGATGGGAGACAAGGTTGACGCTGCAACCAAACAGAATATCGAAGAACACGTTCAGCGGTTGAAAACGGCCATGGAAGGCGATGACGCGGAAGCCATAAAACGAGCTTCGGAGGAATTGATGCAGGCCTCTCATAAGGTGGCAGAGGCCATGTACCAGCAGGCGTCCCAGGCCGCTGGTGAAGGTGGTGGAGCTCAGGAGCAGCCGGGGGAGGCTGCCGCCGGTGGTGCCGGCAGTGACGAAGAGGTGGTGGAAGCGGAGTTTGAGGAGGTTGATGAGGACAAAAAATAACCTCCAATGGGGGCTTGCTTAATTCCACGAAAGGGTGCTAATAAATACTTCCTAGGGGGAGGAAACGGCACCCTTTTTTTATGCGGGCAGCGCGAAGAGCAGTCCACAGCTGACGGTAAGCAGCCAGCCGGTGTCATTAGGTTACATGGTCAATTGGTTTATTCGTCAAATGGGCATACATGGCCACATCACGAGTCGAGGATTTGGCGAATGGACTAGGTGATCAACGTACGCGTTGCTCTTCACGCTATGGGAATCATTACCCTGCGACGGAAAGACGTTATGAGACTCAGGGAAGAAACAATCCGAACATTTGCTCTCTGGCTAGTTCCGTTATTTCTGGTCGGCTGTGCCTTATTGCCCGCTAAAAAGGAGGTCACTCCCGAGGCTCCACCAAGTGTGGAGGAAGTGCAGACACGCCAGCAGCTGGCAAAGGCAGAAGAGGATTTCCAGGAGGGCAATCTGGAGGAGGCCTCCCAGCAATATCGTGAACTGGCAATGGCTTTTCCGCGAAGTCCACAGGCGGCCAAAGCTCTGTTGCGGCAGGGCGAAATTGATTTTCTCATGGAGCGTTATGGAGAAGCGGTTTCCTGGTTTCAGCAGGTGATCAATCGTTTCCCCATTAGACCAGAGGGAGATACGGCTCGTCTGTGGCTGCTCAGCTGCTATGTCAAGCTGGAACGCTACAACGATGCGGTGGAGACCGGCAGATCACTCATGACCTATCTGCCCGAGGCTTCACAGAGGGCCAAGGCAGCCGAACTTGTGGGCGACGCCCAGGGGGCGCAGGAAAAATACGGTGAGTCCGTGAGGTGGTATGTAAAGGCGTATGCACTCGCTGGGGAAGAGAACAAGTTCCTGCTTGCGAAAAAAGTTGACGGTGCGGTGGCTTATCTTGAACGACAGCAGCTTCTTGAGTTGCTCGGTGAGTATCCTGTAGGCTATCCAAGCCTGCAATTGCAGACTCGCATGGTCCAGCTCGATATGGAGACCGGGGAGTTGGTCATGGCTCAGCAACAGCTTCAAGCACTCATTGACAAGCAACCGCTGCATCCGCTTGCCGAGACGTGGAGGGACATGGCCGCAAAGGTTGAGGAATGGCTCAAAGTGGATATGACCACGGTTGGGTGCGTATTACCGCTGAGCGGTCGCTACCAGGCTTACGGGGATAGGGTGCTTCGGGGGTTAGTGATGGCGGCCCAAGATGTTAAAGCTCTGGTTCCCGGTGGTAAAGAGATCCAGCTCGTTATCAAAGACAGTGGGGGAGATCCAAATTTGGCTGCAACAGCAGTACGGGAACTGGTGGTTAACCACAGGGTTGCTGCAATTATTGGACCTTTAAGCCGAGTGGCTGCGGAGGCGGCCGCTCAGGAAGCAGAAAAGCTTTGGGTGCCCATCATTACTCTCACCCAAAAGCAAGGAGTCAGCGAACTTGGCAACTTCGTGTTTCGTAGCTTTCTCAGCAACGAGCAGCAAACGAAGGCTCTGGCGGAATATGCGGTGCTCGGACTTGGCTTCCAACGTTTCGCCATCCTTTACCCCGATGATGGCTACGGCACTAGACTCATGAATCTATTTTGGGATGAACTTGATCGGCTCGGTGCAGAGGTCCGGGGGGTGGAGGGTTATGAGCCCACCCAGACCGACTTTGCCGATCAAATTAAAAAACTTGTGGGGCTGTACTATCCTCGACCTGAGAGTGAATCCACCGATGAGTCAGAGCAGGCTATAAAAGCCGAGATCCCAACAGCAGAGTTGGGCGAGGCGGCAGCGGAATCCCTCGAAGAAGAGCCACTACCGATCTTGGACTTTGAGGCGCTCTTTATACCTGATAGCTACGGAAAGGTGGGTCTTATCGCACCCCAACTGGCATACCATGATGTCACCGGGATTAGGCTGTTGGGAACAAACCTTTGGAATTCCCCTAAGCTTATGGAGATGGCAGCCCCGTATCTTCAAGGCGCTGTTTTCGTCGATGGGTTTTTCCCTGAGAGCAGACTGCCTCTAACCCAGCAATTTGTCCGCAGGTATCGGGACTCGTTTGGCCAAGAGCCCGGCTACCCTGAGGCCCAGGCCTATGATACCATGCGTTTGCTCGTAGAAGGTCTCAGTCAACCGGAGGTGACATCTCGCCCCCACCTCCGCAACGCCCTCTTACAAGTACGCGGGCTAACTGGGGTGGCGGGAACCGCATCAGTGGCTCCAGGTGGGGAGGTGAATAAAGCACCTTTTCTCATTACTATCCAAAGGCGGCGAATGACTGAAGTTCAGCTGGACTATGAAGCCTTGCGTCAGCGACAATCCTCGTTGGAATTTTTCATTGAAAAGCAGGGAACTGTCTCCACTCAGGTCCCTCCGGCCATACCTGCACAACCGACGTCCTTAGACAGCCAGTAAGTACTTGCAGCGGCCAGATTGCAGATTTCGGTTTGCAGATGTATCATTTCGCATTTTCTAGAGATGGTATGAGATGAATGGTCAGTGAGACATGAGAGACGAGGTGGCGCTGAGCACCAGGGACTGAATAACGTCAGCTGAGAGCTGAAAGATAACAATGTAGTTTAAGCGGGAGCGGACTTGATGAGAATCACCGTTGAGGAAGTAGAGCACGTGGCAAGATTGGCTCGGTTGGAAGTGGGCGCTGATGAGAAACAGCAGCTCACCGAGCAGATGAACCGGATTTTGCTCTACGTGGAAAAACTCAACGAACTCGATACCAGCGGGGTTCCTCCCACCTCACACGCCATCGATTTGCACAATGCCTTTCGGGAGGATCGCGTGCAGGAATCTTTACCGAGAGAAGAGTCTCTGGATAACGCCCCGGAAACCAATGAGGCCGAATTTATCGTGCCTCGAGTCATATAGTGCAGACCGCAAGGTTCAAGGTGCAAGGATAGAATGTATTTGAACACCAACTCACCGTATGTACTGTACCGTGCACCTTTGACCTGGTGTTACACTTCCTGGCGTCTCAAACCTGGCGCTGAGTTTTTCCTGAGAGAGTAAGTATGGAGTTGTATGAACTGACCATACACGAACTGCGGAGCTTACTGGATCAAAGAGGGGTTAGCGCTGTAGAAGTGATGAGTTCCCTTTTTCAACGAATTCGGAAGTTGGAACCCAAGGTTGCTGCCTATATCTCATTGTCAGAAGAAGCCGCAATGGAGCAGGCGCGGAGTTGGGATCAAAGGGGCTATCAGGACACCGCCGCGGTTCTTGCTGGCGTGCCCCTAGCAGTCAAGGATGTGATTTGTACCGAGGGAGTTCACACTACGTGTGGCTCAAAGATCCTCGCCAATTTTGTGCCACCCTTTGATGGCACCGTTGCCGCAAAGCTCAAAGAAGCTGGTGGCATCCTGCTGGGTAAAACCAACATGGATGAGTTCGCCATGGGATCGTCCACCGAGAACTCGGCCTTTGGTCCAACTCACAACCCTTGGAGCCTAAACCATATACCAGGTGGTTCAAGCGGCGGCTCGGCAGCTGCAGTGGCTGCCGATGAGTGCATCGCAGCCATTGGCTCAGATACGGGGGGTTCAATTCGCCAACCAGCTTCACATTGCGGTGTTGTTGGTCTGAAGCCTACGTACGGGCGGGTATCGCGCTACGGTCTGGTGGCTTTTGCCTCCTCCCTGGATCAGATCGGCCCACTTACCAAGGATGTCAGAGATGCTGCCCTGCTGTTGAATGTAATCGCAGGTTACGACCAGCGCGATTCAACCTCGGTTCCAAGGGAAGTTCCTGACTACACGCAGAGCCTGGTGGAGGGGTTGGAAGGCATTACTGTAGGAATTCCCCGGGAGTATTTTATCGAAGGGTTGGACCCGGAGGTGGAACGGGCGGTAAGGGAGGCCGTTCGGGTGCTTGAGGACCTTGGCGCTCGATCTATCGAGGTCTCACTTCCTCATACTGAATATGGTGTAGCTGCCTACTACATTATTGCTCCGGCCGAGGCCAGCTCCAACCTGGCGCGTTACGATGGGGTGAAATACGGTTTACGTATCCGGGAGGGGAAAACCCTACTGGAAATGTACCGAAAGAGCAGGTCGGAGGGTTTTGGCGCTGAGGTAAAAAGAAGAATAATGCTAGGAACCTATGCCCTGTCAGCCGGCTACTACGACGCCTACTACAAAAAAGCCTCGCAGGTCCGCACCCTGATCCGCGATGATTTTGTCCAGGCTTTCAAGCAGTGCCAAGTAATCGCCACCCCAGTGGCGCCTACTGCGGCGTTTGGTTTGGGGGAGAAGATGGATGATCCTCTGCAAATGTACCTTTCAGATGTCTTCACCCTCCCCGCCAGCCTGGCTGGAATCCCAGGATTGTCATTACCCTGCGGCTTCACCAATAGTGGATTACCCATCGGTCTTCAGATCCTGGCCCCTCACTTCGAGGAGGGGCTGGCCCTGCGGGTAGGGTACAATTTCGAGGAGAACACTGACTTCCACCGTCGCCGCCCACCCTTAGATGTCTAGTCTTCTTTTCAATGCCTCATTCAATCCGAAGTTTCGATATCTATAGACACTGGTGGGATCGTATACTACAGAGAGATATGAGAGGGCTTTCCGTTAAACTTCAGCGAGATAGCTACTAAATGTGGTATAAGTATCTCGAACAAGACAGTGTGTATTAAAGTAATATGAAAACCAAGGGATCTCCTGGTGAATTGGCACCTATAACGCTCGAACAAGAATGAGTTCGTCGGTAACCATGTGCTGAACAGTATGGCGTACCGAAATCTTTGGACGTAGGCCGCTCATACCGCTCCAAAGCCTGGTCCAGGCTCATTCAGCCCAACATACAAGAACATAGCAATTCTGTTCTTCCGTCACATCTATCTTTGATCGATCACACTGTTGGCTTTATGTTCTGGTTCATGCGGAATAGGTTGTTCGGGTCCCACTTATTCTTGACTTCCACGAGGCGATTCCAGACCTCGGGCGTGTAGGCCTCCTTGGCCCGATCCTCTCCCATATCGCTGATAAAGTTCACGTAGACACCCTGGGCGTACTCCTGGGTGGAACTGTGGAAATCCCTGGCCCAAGCGAGGCACCTCTCGTCGTCCGAGGCGTTTCGCCACCGTGTGTGAATGTTCATGTTGAATGGTGTCTTGCGGTGCGCGAAGGCCGTCTCGTTTTCCGGCACCCGGCTTGGAGCACCCTCCATGTGCGGGATGAACACCTCACACTCGTCGGTCGGCATCTTCCCGGCGAACTCGATAATCTTGTCGATGCAACCGTCGGAGAGTTCCTTGAGGTGATGCGCCTTCCAGTAGTTTCGAGCGCCGTGATCTACTAGCCCATCGAAACCGGACTGCCAGCCCACCCACGAGTTCATACCAACGGCCTCACCATGAGGCTCCGTGATCTCGCGGATCGGCTTGAGGAGCTTCTCACCGTCCGGTTGCCCGCCTAGCCACACGAACGGGACCACCACTATCATCTTCCCATGCACGTCCTTCGGCAGGAAAGGTAGCGGGGGAGCGTGACGCACCACCATCCACACCGTCATCTCGTCCGGCAGCTTCCGGACGTATTCACGGTGGAACTGCATGAACTTCTTAGCATCCTCGAACTTCTTGATGATCAGGCCCGAATAAACTTCGGTGCCTATCTCCGCGCACTTGAACTCGAATGACGTGACAACACCGAAGTTGCCACCGCCGCCGCGGATGCCCCAGAAAAGGTCCGGATTCTCCTCAGCGCTGGCTGTGACCAGCCTGCCGTCTGCTGTGACTACCTCGGCCGAGATTAGATTGTCGACAGAAAGGCCGTACTTGCGGCTGATCCAACCGAACCCTCCGCCCAGGGCCAGGCCGCCTACGCCCGTGTGGGAGACGATACCCGCTGATACGGCCAGACCGTGAAGCTGGGTCTCGTAGTCAACGTCACCCAATAGTGCACCGCCGTCCACCCGGGCTGTCTTATTTCGCTTATCCACGGTGACCCGCCGCATGAGCGACAGGTCGATCATCATGCCGCCGTCGCATACAGCAGTGCCAGCCACGTTGTGGCCGCCGCCTCTCACTGAGATGAGCAGGGTGTTGTTCCGAGCGAAGTTAACGGCGTTGATGACGTCACTTGTACCCACGCAGCGCGCAATGATTCCCGGTTTCCGGTCGAACATGCCGTTCCAGACCTTACGGGCGGCATCATAGGCCTCATCGTTGGGTTGGATAAGTTCACCGCGCAGGCTCGCATTGAACTTTTCTATAGTAGTTGCGTCAAGCATGATGTCCTCCTCGAAGTCTCTTTCGACTCTGCTCTTGGCATAACGAATAGTGTGCCTAATTACGGAACAATAACTCCAGTGGAACACTTTTCAATACGAAAAACCACCATTTTAGTAGGATTTTTCAACATTATTTGTGGCCTTTTGCAACTTAATGGGCAATCAGGGAATAGCTGAGGTGGGCAGTATGGACAGGTTTGAGTGGATAAGAGACTGAGAAATGTGAACTCACCTCGCCACTGTGAAAGTAAAGATTACATCCCTTAATGCACAGTTTGCTGAAATCTATTCTGGCACAAGATATTGTTAGAGTAGCCGGACACAAAAAAGCCCCCACTGACCAGGGCCAGTGAGGGCAAAGCCTGAGGGAGTAGGATGATGCAGAAAAACTGAATCTCCTACCCTGTTATCCATTGGTATTTTACCACAAGTGAACCGTAAAACCACCATTTTGAGGCAAAAAAAAGAGGAGCCGAAGCTCCGCATGGTCTTTGGAAAATAGTAAAGGGGTCAAGTCTCCGTTTGACGTTTGGCTAGCATTCGTGCCAGTTTATCAACATGCTCTGCGAATTGCCGGTCATTAATATTCTACCTCTCACCCTCTCTACTGCACTGCTTGCCGAACTATGGGTCTTCAACCCATATTCCCTACAGATCTCTGCCAGATTCTCACCCTCAACTGCCTCGTCAGATGGTAGTGGTTCGGCATTTGGCAATAGGCGGCAATTCTCAGATTCGAAAGCTCCACCGATTCCATCAGGAACTCAAGGAATGTCTTGTAGCCCCTCTCCTCCAGAAAAATCTGCTCACCCCGCCTCCCACGGTTCATCACATGGTACCAGGCACACGGATATTCGATCCTTAACGGTCTGACCATATGCCATTATTAGCTGAAATACAGACAACCGTCAAACGGAGACTTGACCCCTTCATGTCAAAAACACGAGAGTGCAATTGTTTAACCTGTGGAGCGAATTGGTCAAAGGGAGATTGGACGGAA
>CAYFXH010000065.1:0-24727 GCA_964346905.1 uncultured Desulfobacteraceae bacterium
GATTCCGCCAGCGGCTCGGCGCGCTGCGCCGGCAGATCGCCGAGGTCCGGCGCTTCCTGGCGCCGCAGCGCGACGCCCTGGACCGGCTCAACCGGCAAACCAAAAAAGCCATTCCAACAAGCTTGCGGGGTGTGGAGTAATATAGATTATTGAAAATTCAAAAAAATAGTTGACATATATTTTTTATTTGCATAGGATAAGTTTAAATTTAAAATTGAACATCGTTTCGATAAAAGCAAAAAGTCTAAGAGACGCACTATTTTACTCAAATCAGGATAAATTTAAACTTGAACTTAGACGGAAATGGTAAATGACCCTTAAAAATCCTCGTGCCTGGATGTTTATCATGAAGACAACATCGGAAGTCGTGAACGAAGTCGGGATCCCTCGCCAAAAGCTCTATTACCTTGAACAAAAGGCTTTCGTAAAGCCGGAAACAGAACAACGTGGCGAGAAGACATTTCGCTTTTACCCGGATCGGGAGGTGGAGAAGATCCGTGCCATCTGGAGATATTTACAGCAAGGCTTCCGATACCGCACGGCGTATGAGCGGGCATTAGAGGATTTGAAACAGCCAAAGTTGCTGTGAGAGGCAGAGGGCATGGGGGCATAGGGTTTTTAGCTAATTTCTATGCATTGTGTGAGGTAAATATCGGGATCTAAAAGTTATATGGATTGTCAGAACCAGTAAGAATTCGCGCACCGTTTGATTAACAGTGTTTGTTGGGGAGTTATGGCACAAGTCGGTAAACTGAAGAATCCCGGTATCCTGGACAAGCTAAAGGGCACCGGTAAGAGTCATCTGGGCATCGATATCGGCACCCACACGCTCAAGATAGTGGAATTTCGCACCACTGCCAGAGGAATCGAGCTTGTGCACCATATCGTAGCTCCGACGCCCCCAGGGGGTTTTCAGGTTCCGGTGCTGGCGGACCAAATACAGCAAATGCTGCAGGAACACCGCATCAAGACCAAGCAGACGGTGGTGGGATTGGCAGGCAAGGGTGTTGCCGCTCGTCGGCTGACCCTGCCGAGCATTCCTGAGGAGGAGGTTCAGGAGGCTATCCGCTGGCAGGCCGGAGAGCTTTTTCCCTTTTCTCTGGGAGATGCGATGCTGGCCTCCACAGTACTTGTCAGGGATGACAGCGGAGGACAAACGAAACAGGATGTTCTGGTGGCCGCTGCCACCAGAGAAACGGTTATGGAGCATATCGCCGTGGTTCAGGCGGCAGGCCTCGAGCCCGTTGGCTTGATGGCTGAACCGCATGCCGTCGAACAGTTTTGGCGAAACGCTCATCTGGCTGAGGATGAAGAGGGGTGCATAGCTGTTCTTGACCTTGGCGCCCACAAAACCAGCATCCACATTTTCCAGGGCGGGGAGCTTCAGTTCTCCCGGTATGTTCCAACCTCGGGTGATGCATTCACCATGGCACTGACCGGCATGATTCGCGCAGGCGAGCAGGAGATCGAGCTGAATACCGCTCAGGCTGAAAGCCTCAAGCGCCAGCATGGGATTCCGAAAGTAGATGACCGCGGCAGAACCGCGGAAGGGATTCCTCTCTCACAGGTGGCGGTGCGGATGCGCCCGGTGCTGGAAAAGCTGGAGACCGAGATCTCCCGTTCGTTTGACTATTACGCGTTTCAATTTCAAGGTGAGACCATCTCCAGGCTTTTGCTGGCAGGGGGTGGAAGTCAGCTCAAGGGAATCGAGTCCTTTCTGGCCGAACGATTCGACGTGAGGGTGGGATTTTTGGATCCCCTGGCGCCAATAGTTGTCCAGGATAGTCCGAAATTCGCGGAAGTGGACGCGGCGAATCGGCCGGTTGTGACCGTCGCGGTTGGCCTCGCCTTGCCGCTGACGGAGCGGTTCAACCTGCTACCCGTTGATTTACAGCCGCATCGGAAAAGATGGAATGTGCGAGCTCCGGTGGCGTATGCCACCCTGGGGCTCCTCTTTCTGTTGCCGTTGGGGCAGTACGCCTACCAGAGTCAGCGGCGCCTCGCCTCTCTTCGCAAAGCGGTAACCATCAAAAAGACTACCTTTGAGCAATATCAGTATATCATTCGAGAACACGAACGATTGAAGGCAGAAAACAGTCAGCTGGATGCCAAGCTTGCGAACCTGCCCGCGCTGGATCTTCGGCTCCCTCAATTGGCAGCAGCCTTGCGGCTTATCAGCCAAAAGATCCCTGATGCTATGACGCTTACGAACATGGAGATTGGACATGGCGAAAGAACTGGGGGTACTGAGATTCGGTTGCAAGGCCTGATTTTTGGTCAGAAAGAAGAAGCCTTTCCCATGTTAACCAGGTTCATGGAGGAGCTGGAAAAAACACCCATCTTCTCTGATGTCGAGCTCGGCGGTGCTGGAGACACGGATGCCCCGGACCCGGCAACTTTGACTTTTGAAATTGGCTGTGTGGTTAAGTAAGGAGAGTAGTCAGTAGTCAGTAGCCAGTAGTCAGTTGATGTTTTATCAGAAGTATTGGTTTCTCGATTTATGACTTGAGGTAAAGAACACATTCCGCAACTGACACGGACGACGGAGCATTCGAAGAGAGAGATGAAGGAATTCAGCAAAAGAGAGAAGGTGATTGCGGTAATAGTCGCCATTACCGTTATTGGCTTTCTGGTGAACCAATTCCTGCTGGAACCACAGAGCCGGAAGCTGCGCGAACTTCGAAAAGAGCTGACGACTCTCAGCGAGCGGACTGCGGGTATTGGTCCCAAGCTGGTAGAATTCAACACCCTGAGTGCAAATCTGGCCAGTAAGAAGAAGCAGTTAGCCGAACTGGAACAAGTACTGTCCCATGAGGCTGAGGTTGCCGAGATGCTGCATGAGGTGAGCAGTCAAGCGCGAACTCAAGGCCTTAAAATCCAGCACCTACGACCTCAGAGAACCACGGTGATGCTTAATAGGACTGGTAAGCGGGGGAAATATCGCAAACTCGTGGTGGATCTCGGAGTCCGCGGTCGGTACGAGCAACTGGGCAATTTTCTCGGTGCCCTCGAGCAACAGCCGTTTTACGTTAAAGTCGCCGAAGTGCGCATGGAGCGGGGCGGAGCACCGCCCCCGCTTATCCAAATCCAGCTGAAACTGGAGCTTATTGTGAGGAGTTGAGAGGTCAGTTGTCCGTGGTCCGTTGTTGGAAAAGCATGGAGCATGGAGCTCAGGATTGCGGATTTCGGATTTGGGAAAGCATAGAGCATAGAGCATAGGGTCAGCTGGCAGTGGGCAGGAGGCAGCTGGCAGAGGGCAGAAGACAGAATTTCGAATTTCGAATTGCGAAATTATTGCCTTGCGATTTGAACGAGTTCGCTGAAAGCGAACGATAGAACGACTTGAACGGTTTCAACGATTTGAGCAACTGACAACGGACAACTGACAACGGACTGTTTCCATGGACCTGACGAAGCCTCCCGATAAGATACTGGCTCTGAGTGTGGCGGGGGTGGTGGTTGTGCTCTGGGTACTGGTGTGGTTGTTGGGACCAAAAACTGAATCGGTCCCACCAGATGCTGGGTTGGACGCGTCCCTGGTAACCCTGCTGCAAGGCGGCAAGCAAGTAACAGAGGAGCAGGAGACCGTCGAGGAAGAGGTTCCCGGGGCCTGGGGGCGAGATCCCTTTGCCCTGCCGTACATAGCCGAGGATGTGCAACCCGAATCTACACCGGAAGCTGCTACACCTCGACCGCAGCCAACACAGCAAGGGCCGCAGTACAAGATCTCCACGGTTTTGGTCAGTGGATCCAGCCGACTGGCGGTCATCGACGACCGGGTCTACACGGTGGGAGATCAGATCGGTGAGGAGAGGGTCGCCAAAATTACCCTGGATCATGTCGTCCTGACGGGCAACTTTGGGGAGCGTTTGCTCAGGGTTCCTAAGCCGCAAACGCAGATAACCGTCCAGGGTAATGGGAGGAAGTGAGCCATCTTCTAGCGCATAGCGCATAGCGCCAAGCGCATGGCGTAATATTGGGTGTTTTTTGGTGTGAGCAACAAGAGACAGGGTATTCTGCGAACTTAGCCCTTTTTTGACTGTCTGGTGGCAAGATTACTTCAGTTGCTGGACCCGTAGACGATGGAATGAACATGTTTAGCCGGAAGGTCTGGATAAACATATTGGTGGCGATAGCGGCTCTTTTGGTGTTGTCTTTTGCTCTGGGGTGCGCAGCCAAGCCCAAACCCGCCGCGGAGACGCCGCCTGAGACGTTTCCGGCTCCCGAAGCCGCACTGGAGGAACTCACCGTTCCCCAATTTCAGGAAGAGGAACCTCCGCGGTTCACCGCTGGAAGTCCTGGCAAACTTTACTCTCTCAGGGTACGAGCCGGACAGCTTCAAGACGTGCTTCTCGCCCTTGCCCAGGAAAGCGGTGAGAACCTGGTGGTGGACCCCGAGGTGACCGGCACTGTAACCGTAAACCTCAACCGGGTCAGCCTGGAACAGGCCCTGGAGGCTCTCCTTGGCCAACTGGGCTACAGCTTTCGCAGGGAAGGGCGTCTCATCCTGATCTCGAAGCCGGTGATGGAGACCCGAACCTTTGCGGTAAACTACATTAGCACCAATCGCAAGGGTGACAAGACCATCATAGCCACCCACGGCTCCGGGGCCGGCGGTGAGGCGATAAGCGCCAGTGAGACCCGCATCGCTGGCACTGATGCCACAGACTTCTGGGCGGAAATTCAGGAGGGTTTGACTGCTATCGTCTTTGGCGAGGAGAGACCGTCGGCGGTAGCTCGGGCTCGTCAGGCAGGAGTGGTTTCCAGCCTGACCAGCAAGGACGGCAAGAAGTTAGTAATCAGCCGGCTTAGCGGTCTCATTCAGGTGCACGACTATCCTGAAAGTTTGCGAGCGGTGGCAAGATTTCTGGAGCAGATGGAGATCTCGAGCCAGCGCCAGGTGCTCATCCAGGCCCGCATCGTGGAGGTGAGTCTGAACAAAGAGTTTGAGGCCGGCATCCGCTGGGACAATATCCAGGAGCAGTTTCTTAACCTGGACCTCACCGAACTGGCGATTAGCTGGGACTTTCTCGGGGGGGGCACGCCAAGCGGCGCCGAGGGTGCTCTACTCATTACCGGCGCTGAACAGTCGCTTGCCGGTGCCGATTTTGTCTTCGCCGATTTGATGAAGGCTCTAGAGACGCAGGGCAAGGTACGAGTGCTTGCCAGCCCCAAGGTGGCCACCCTCAACAACCAGACGGCCATTGTCAAGGTGTCCAGGCAGGATGTGTACTTTACCTCCGAAATAAGCCAGTCAGAGACCACTACTCTCCAATCCTTTACGCCCAACACCATTGACGTCGGTGTTATCCTGGACGTTACCCCACAGATCGCTGCTGATGGCCAGATCACCATGAACATTCATCCCAGCATAACCGCCGAGTTCTCCAGAGTGACGGCTCCGGATGGCTCCGAGTTCCCGCTGCTTCGAATTCGAGAGGCGGACACGGTGGTGAAAATGCGAGATGGGCAGACCGTCATCATAGCCGGCCTCATCCAGGAAACAGATCAGAGAGAACGGACCGGACTTCCCTGTTTGGTGAATGTACCAGGGCTGCGGCACCTGTTTGGCTTTACTCGCAATAGAATGGATAAAACTGAACTCGTAATCCTGATCACCCCCACGGTGCTTACGGGCAAGCGGATCGAAGAGATAACGAGTGAAGATCTCAGGCGATTGGATTTGCTTGATCAGCAAGATCAACTGCCGATAGATTATCTGAATCCGTGAGATGGGATTATGTACCTAGAATTTTTTGGCCTCCGTGAGAAGCCGTTCGGGTTGACCCCGGACCCCAAGTTTCTTTTTTTCAGTGAAAAGCACCGAGAGGCCCTGGACCATCTGCTCTATGGAATTCACCAAAAGGAGGGCTTTGTCCTCATCAGCGGCGATACCGGCACCGGTAAGACCACCCTGTGCCGGGCACTCCTGGAGCGGCTTGACCCCCGAGAGGTGGCTACCGCCCTCATCCTCAATCCCCTGCTGAGTGAGGAGGAGCTGCTTAGAGCCGTTTTGGAAGATTTTGGCCTGCCGGCCAGGGGGACCAGCAGAAAAGAGTTGCTGGATGTGCTGAATCGTTTTCTTCTGAAAACCCTGGCAGCTGGCAAGACCGCGGTGCTGATCATTGATGAGGCGCAGCATCTCTCCGCCGAGTGTCTGGAGCAGGTGCGGTTACTTTCCAACCTAGAAACTCATAAAGAAAAGCTCATTCAAATCATCCTGGTGGGGAGTGAGGAGCTCCCGGCCAAACTAAAACTTCCTAAACTTCGCCACCTGCAGCAGCGCATCTCGCTCCGGTACCACCTCAGGTCCCTTGATCGCCACGAGACGAGGAGGTATTTGCAACATCGGCTGAACATGGCAAGAGCCGCAGGGAGCACTTCTTTTGAGAAAGCGGCCCATGGGGAGATCTACCGGTTTTCCAAAGGGGTGCCCCGACTCATTAATATCATTGCCGAGCGCTCTCTGTTGGCCGCCTATATGGGGGAAAGCCGCAAGATAAAGCGAGCCCATGTGTTGGAGGGGCGGCAGAGTCTGAGCGGCAGATTTCCAAGCGCTCACCGCAGGGTTTCCCAGTGGTTCGTCCAGGAATGGCAACGAGCCCCGGTGACAACGTTCCTGGTACTGGTAGGGGTCGCAGTACTGCTGATCCCGGCAACCCAAGAGACGTTGAAGTATTACCTGCTGGAGCGCTCCACTTCAGGAGACGTTACTCCCGCCAATTACGCGCGGCATTTTGTCCGGGCTGCAATCCCAACGCCAGAGCCAGCTGTGATCCGCAATCTGGCCCGCTTGGAGAGGCGACATCCGGAGCTAGTGCCGAGGACAGACAAACCACCATCCCAAACTGCCACCGAAGGTGAGGTCAAGGCTGGAGCAAATGAGCAGCCGCAGCCTAAAGCCGAAGGCGAGGTTCAAAAGAGCGCTCCTTCTGCTGCAGTTGGGAGTAAAACAAAGAAGGAACGGTTTCCGCAATACTTGCTTAAGCCACCATATGTGTATACGGTACAAGTGGAATCCTTTAAGGATGAGAACGTTGCTGCGGCGAGAATGCAGGAGCTCCAAGATCGCGGTTTCGATGCCTGGGTGGCCTGGATAGATTTGGGTGAAATGGGGATCTGGTACAGGGTTTTGGTGGGCAAATACAAAGACAAGAGCGAGGCGGAGACCATGGCACGTGAGCTGAGTCGTAGCAAGGAATTTTATAGAGCTCGCCAGATCGCGACTCACAAAGAAGTAGTTACGGGCCAAGGGGGTAATAAGGATTAGACCACTATCATTTAAGGTATAAGGTGCAGCGGTCAGAGGTCAGAGGACAGAGGACAGAGGACAGAAGAAAGAATTTCGAAACCGGGAACCCGCCCGAAGGGTGGGAGTCCGAAGGACAATTTCGGATTTCGGATTTGGGAAGGCATAGGGTCAGCTGGCAGCAGGCAGGAGGCAGCTGGCAGAGGACAGAAGAAAGAATTGCGAATTGCGAATTTCGAATTTCGAAATGTAAAATTATCGTGTTGCGATTTGAACGAGTTCGCTGAAAGCGAACGATAGAAGGACTTGAACGGTTAGAACGGTTTCCTTTGATGGAGGTTCAGGGTGAGCCTCATTTCCGACGCTTTGAAAAGAGTGGCTGAGCAACGGGCGGGTCGCAAGCAACCACCGACGGTGCCCCGAATGCTCGCAGGGCGAGGGCCCCAGCAAAAAAGGCGGCAATATATTGTTTTGGGCCTAACAATACTGCTTGCCGGGGTCCTGATTGGTGTGGTCGTCTACAGTCTGCTCCAGGGGAAAGCTGGGGAGACTAGTCCTTCCGAAGCTGTAACGCCGACACCACAGCAGGTGATCTTTGAGAAGATTCCCCCGCCGTCTAAACCAGTGAAGACTACCGCTGATTCTGAGCGCTCGCCATTGCATGTTGCCAAAAGTGAGCAACGTTCTCCGGAGAAGCCGAAAGTCCTGCGGGCTGCCATTCAAAAACAACCGATCCGGGTTGAAAAGGTTGGTCAACCCACAGCTCCGCCTTCCGAGGACAACGAGGCTGAGCAACCAGCTGCTGCAGCTAAAACCCTAGGGGTTGAGGTCGCAGTGGGAACCGTGGAACAACCGCGGCAGCCCGCCAATGCGATACACGTTGGACAAGTGAGTTTGGAGTCGGCAGAGGAGGTTATGGGTAAACAGGAACCAGTTCGCGTTGCAAAGGCTCCGCAAGGCACAGTCCCCCCACCTGACAACCATAAGACTGCGCAGATAGTCACTGGAGCCAAAACCGACCGGCCAGAGCCGGCTCGGACCACTGGGGCACAGACCCGAAGGCCCAGCGCAAGTCAGAAAGTTGGTCAGGTGGACTTACAAGCGGAGAGCACAGCTGGCGCGGCTCTTTTGTATCGGAAAGCGGTATCCTTCCAAAAAGAGATGAGGTGGCAAAAGGCCATTGAGACGTATCAGCGACTGCTCAAACTAGAGCCCATGAGCGCTGAAGTGTATAACAATCTCGGAGTTTGTTACGAAAAGAAGGGTGAGCTGAAGATGGCTGCCACGTCTTTCGAAAAGGCCATTAGCATCAACCCGCGGTTTTATCCTAGTTACAACAATCTGGGAATCATCTATTACCGGCTGAAAAACTTTGATAAGGCGCGGGCGGCCTATGAGCAGGCCCTGCAATTAAACCCTGGCAACAGTCAGAGCGAGATCAACCTAGCGCTGGTATATGAACGACTGCGTCGACGTCAGCTGGCCCAGCGCACCCTTGAGCGGGTGCTCGCAAATGACCCAGAGAATGTGGAGGCCCATTACAACCTAGGTAGGATATTGGAAGATCAGGGAAAACCCGAAGCAGCCCTCGGACATTACCGTCAATTTCTGGCTGCCAATCCATCGGCTTATCCGCAGTTGCGTGAGAAGGTGGAGAACAAGGTTCGCAGTCTCCAATCGGCCTCGAATAAGTAATTCATACCGGAGCATGGTATCCCACTGAATCCTAGCTCGGCATCAATCCCCCTCCAACAACACGGCGCATCAGGCAAGGTGCAAGGTAAAAAAACCATTTCCTTGTGCCTTGTGCCGATTTTTTATGTTATAAGCCGTGCCTATTTAGTACTGGTTGTATGAGATCTGAGAGTAGGAGCCGGAATCCCCACTTTGGCCTAGTTTTTGCTCCTGGTTTCTGCTAGCTGTGCCCAAAAGAATAAACCGCGTGTGTGTGCGGGGATAGAGCAGTCTGTTTTCTTTAGATCATCTAGCTTTGGGAATGGTGTATGGCCAGGAGAAGGAAACTGCTGGGAGAAATTCTTCGAGATGAAGGGCTGATCTCAGAAGAACAAATACAACAGGCGCTGGAGAGACAGAAGCGGGAAAAAGAATTGCGCATCGGCGAAATTCTGGTGGCCATGGGGGCTGTCACCGCGGAAGACGTTGCCAAGGCCATATGGCAGCAGCGGCAGATTCCATACGTGGATCTGGACAGCTACGCGGTGGATCCGAGTGTGATTGAACTGGTCCCCGAAAAGATCGCCAGAGCTTATCTGGCGTTACCCCTCTTCAAAATTGGTAACGCGCTCACCGTGGCAATGGCAGACCCGCTCAATCTCATTGCTGTTGATGATCTGCGTTCAAAGACTGGCTGCGAGATCGAGCCGGTGATATCCACCGAAGACAAAATTTCTAGATGTCTGGACAATTACTACCGCATGGATGAATCCATCACCGCACTTATTGCAGATGTAGCCGAGGAGGAAGGTGAGAAAGCGGCTGCCAAAGGCAAAGGCCAGGAAGAAACGGCTGAGGCTGCGGAAGCTCCCATGATCAAGTTGGCCAACTTGATCATTCAGCAGGCAATTCGAGATGGAGCCAGTGACGTACATATCGAGCCAGGCGAGAAGGATGTTAAGGTGCGCTACCGCGTCGACGGGGTGCTGCACGAGGTCAAAAAAGTTCCCAAAACCATACAGGAGGCCATTGTTTCCCGATTCAAGGTGTGGGCTGAAATTGACATCGCCAAAAAGCGAACGGCACAGGACGGCCGTTTCTTTATGAAGTCTGAGGGCAAGCACATAGAAGTTCGCCTTTCCAGTTTCCCCACAATTTACGGGGAAAACCTGGTCATGCGGATACTGGATCCAACCGCCACCGTTTTAGAGTTGAAATCGCTAGGATTCTCCTCCGCCGTTTTTGACTCCTACATGAGACTGGTGAAAATGCCCCAAGGTATGATTCTGGTAACAGGACCAACTGGAAGCGGGAAAACCACCACCCTGTATGCGACCCTGGATACGATAAGCGATCCCTCCCTGAACATCATCACCATCGAGGACCCGGTGGAATATCGACTCAAGCAGATTCGTCAGACCCAAGTCAACCCTCAGGCTGGGGTCACCTTCGCCACCGGGCTTCGAGCCATTGTCCGCCAGGATCCGGACGTGATCATGGTGGGGGAAATCCGAGATCTGGAAACCGCCCAGATGGCGGTGCGAGCCTCCCTCACCGGGCACCTGGTATTTAGCACCCTGCATACCAATGATGCGGCTGGGTCCATCACTCGGCTCCTCGACATCGGGGTTGAACCCTTTCTCATTTCCTCCGGTGTCACTGGGGTGCTGGCCCAGCGTCTGGCCCGGACCATTTGCTCATCTTGCAAGGAGCCCTTTGTTCCTCCCGTCCAGACTCTGGAGCAATTCGGTATTGCCGAGCGGGCCAGAGGCCGCAAATTCTACCAGGGCAGAGGTTGTCAAGCCTGTCGATTTAGCGGATACCGGGGCCGCATCGGTATTTTTGAATGGCTCTTGGTGTCAGATCGCGTCAGGGATCTCATCAACGAAAAACGGAGTGCCGCAGATATCCGCAAGGCGGCTATGCAAAACGGCGATCTCCTCACCCTATTGCGGGATGGTTTGGAGAAGGCGGCCAAGGGGTTAACGACTTTTGAGGAAATATCAAGGGTTATCCAAGTATCGGGAGAAAAGTAGCCTGGATTCTGTCTACTGACTTTTCAGTGCTTACTCCTTATGGCCTGCTGTTTTTCCGATGGGCAGCTGGATGGTAAATGTGGTTCCTTGGCCGGGGGTGGATTTGGCTTCGATGCTGCCCCCGTGTTCCTCTATAATTTTCTTGGTAACCGCCAGGCCCAAGCCGGTTCCCTGACTTCCCTTGGTGCTGAAGAAGACATCGAAGATCCGCTGGATAATTTTCTCTGGAATGCCTGCACCATTATCCTCCACCGTTATCAAAACTTCGCTCTCTCCCACTTTCCGGGTGCTGATATTCACCTCACCCCCATCCTCATTTAGGGCATCAATTGCATTGGTGAGCAAATTGAGCACGCAGCGGTGAATACCCTGCGGATCGGCCTGGATTTGGGGAAGTTTTTGGTCCAGGCCGAGGTGCAGCTTTGCACGTTTCGCCTGAATCCGGTCGTGACATAGCTCTGCCGCTTCCTTACAGATTTCATTGACTTGGCAGAGCTGAGTTTCAGGCTTCCTTTCCTTGGAGTAGGCGAGCATGTCCAGTACGAGGTTGCTTATGCGCTGATTGCTGCGCCGAAGAATTTTCCAAACTCGGCTGATAACACTGATATCCTCAACCGCCAGTGCCTTCTCCACCATGGCGTGAGAGGTCTCCATTGCGGCGAGAATGTTCTTAATGTAATGAGAAAGCCCTGAGATGGCTTGGCCCATGGCAGCCAGTCGTTCATTTTGAATTTTTTCTTTGTACAGCTGAGCGTTCTCCACGGCAATCCCTGCAGCATTACCAATACCATCCAGGAGCATGAGGTCCTCCTGGGTGAATTCACCGGAGCCGGTGGTATCAACGTGAACAATACCGACGATACGGGTGCGTCCACGCAAGGGTGAGCACATGGCCGAGCGAATTTTGTGAAGTACCACACTCTCGGCGAGGCCGAACTTGGAGTCGGCCATGGCGTCAGCGATGAGCACCGACTCTTTCTTCTCCAGAACGTGAGAAATGATGTTCTGGCTGATACTGACTTGCTGGTCAAGGCCTTCTTTCTTTTGCCAACGGGAGGCCTTTATTTCCAGTTGATCACTGTTGGGATCGATGAGGAGGACAAAGGCGCGTTCTGCCCTGACAGTGGCGAAGGTCTCATCGAGAATTTTATTGAGTAGCTCGTCCAGATCAAAAATGGAGCTGGCTATCCGAGTTACCCGGTACATGGCGCTCAAGCTGAGATGGCTACGGCCCAAGAGGTCCATGAGCATGGAGGAACTCAAGGTCTGGGTAATGCTCATGATAGAAGCTGGCTCCGATTCCTGGGCGGCCAAAACATGCGGATCGGGAGGCTGATGCAACAAGGTAGGTTCGTCGTCTGGCACTGCAGAACGTGTTGGTTTCTTGACCGAGGAAGGTTCGTCGGCTGCCGGGCGCAGTTGCAGTTCGACTTTCCCCAGAGTGAGGCGATCATCTACTTTTAACGCACTCCTGCTTACCCGAACGCCGTTTACAAGGACACCGTTGACGCTGTCGAGATCCTCAATGGCAAGATCGTCGCCGTTTCGGAGAATTTTCGCATGCTGACGGGAGAGTGTCTTGTCATCAAGGGATACTTGGCAGGACGGGTCCCGACCGATCACGACTTCAGCGTCATCGAGCGGATAGACCACCCCCTCTTCAGGTCCTTTGATAACAAACAACTCGTAGGTGCTCATGACTCATACCTGAGGCTTACGGATTCCCGGAAATGGAGCATCCTTCATAAGCCGTTCCTATCCACCCAGAAATCCCTTCTCCCCTCCCCCATCGCCGCTGCTAGAGGGATTTTCGACGAGGGTGAGGATGAACTGGTATTTCTCGATAGCCGCTGGTTATCAATTCAGCGCATGGCTAACCCTAACCATCAGCAAAAACCAGGCCAAAATTGTACTCCCCGCTACAAACTGTAGCAGGGAGTTGGTAGTCAGACCGCAAAACCGTGATCAATTTGTTTTTCGCTCTACGTTTTTGTCTTTCTGCGCTTTGTTGCTACCCTATTCTATGTGGGTGAGTACGTCTATTATGTTACTCGGGTAATTCAAGCATACGCATTGTCTAACGGCGCATCCTTTTTCTGTTGGGCTGGCCGATGTGATACGTTGTCTCCTCGGCAAACTTAATCACTCGAGGTAAGTTTTGTTGAAACTGGGCCAGCCGATCACAGTTTTTGGAACACTTCAATTTGTTTTCATACGCCCGCTCACAACTAAAGCACGGGCTTCTGATTTCAACTGCTAGTGCCAAGATGAGGCCTCCTTAGGTATTAATAACTATATATAGTGATGCTCTTGATGTCAAATTGAGGAGGCAGATTTCAGATTTGAGATTGTGGATTTCGGATTGCGGAATTTAGGATTTTTTTGCTGATAGCTGATAGCTGAGCGCTGACGGCTACATAAGGGAATCTTGGGGTCACATCTTCATTTATCATTTAACAAGGCGTTGAAGTCGTTGAAATCGTTAAAACCGTTCAAATCGTTAAAGCTTCGAATCGCAAGCAGAGCTTGCTCCTACAGGACATTGTGAAAATAAGTTGCGAGCTGATGGCTGATGGCTAAATGAGACCGGCAAAACTGGCTCAACGGGCTAAACCGGCGAAACATCAGACAGCGAGCAGCAGGCAGATTTCAGATTTGAGATTGTGGATTTCGGATTTCGAATTGGGGAAGGCATAGGGCATAGGGCATGGAGCATAGAGCATAGATTAAGGAGCCAGGAGTCAGAATTCAGAATCCAGGAGGCACAAACATAAATACTGATCTTCCATTCTGGCTACTGGCTACTGGATTCTTTGATTTGAGATTGTAGATTTCGGATTTCGGATTGCGAATTTCCAAAGTGGGAAGCCGCACGCAGGGTGGGAGTCCGAAGGACCAGTTCGCTGAAGGCGAAGGATAGAGCGAGGTGAGCGAACTGAAATATTAGCCGACAAATGGGTTGTACTGTTTTTCCCTGCCGATGGTTGACTGTGGTGAGAGCCCGTAGTTGTGACCAGGGAAAACCAAGGTTTCATCGGGCAGGGTTAAGAGCTTGTTCTTTATTGAAAGGATGAGTTCCGACATGGATCCTCCGGGAAGATCGGTGCGACCAATTCCACCGACGAATAGGGTATCGCCGGTAAATACGTAGCCATTGGTGTATAGGCACATTCCCCCGGGGGTGTGGCCGGGCGTGTGGATAACGTTGAGGGACTGGCTACCGAACTCGATCCGGTCTCCCTCACGTACGGTTATGTCTGCAGGAGGTGATGGTTCGCACTGAAAGATCTGGAGGGCTAATGTCGAAGGGTTGGCCAGCCGTTGGGCATCATCCTCGTGTACCACAATCTGGGCGTTGGTGCGCTTCTTCATTTTCCGGTTGCCGCCAGCATGATCGGCATGGCAGTGTGTATTCACTATGTATTTGATCCTGGCAATTTCCCTGCTGTTGGCAACATCCAAAAGTAGTTCAACTTGATCCGCTGGGTCTATGACGATTCCCTCACCGGTTTCTTGACAACCGACAACATAAGCAAAGACCGCAAAGTTTCCCACCTGTACTTGTTCAATGATCATGTCTCCTCCCATCTAGCAACATACTCGCTTCGACAATTTCAGCGTTCATTGGAACATGAGCATGCCAACAGTCTTTGACAACCGGTGAATGCCCAGGAGTTCCCCCAAAAAGCTCAGGTGCTCGTTGTTTCACAGACTCCCCCTTTTGCCCTTTTCTGATGTTTCTTCTGAGATACCTGCCCTGTTGAATTTCCCGAAGGGAACCCTATTCAACAGGGCTGACGGCAGGTCTGAGCCACATGGTTATCTGGTTCATCTAACGGTAACCTCGGCGACGATTTCTTTCCCAGAGCTGGTACCGATGCGGTGGGCGCCCGCCATTACCATCTCCTGCAAATCCGGAAGCGTCCGAATTGCGCCTGCGGCCTTCACCTTGATCTGGTCGTGGCCAGACTCAGCCAAGAGTTTCACATCAGTCACAGAAGCCCCTGCAGGGCCCAGCCCGGTGGAGGTTTTGACAAAATCCAATCCTGCGTCCACCGCCATCCGGCAGAGCCGCTTTTTTTCTTGATTGGTGAGATACCCAGTTTCCAGGATCACCTTTACCACCGCTTTTTCAGCAGCCTGCCGAATAGCATCCATCTCAGCAACAATATGTTCATATTCGCCCCCTTTAACCGCCCCCAGATTCAACACGTAGTCTATCTCTTCACCGCCAGCAGCCAGAGCGGCCTTTACCGCCTCCACCTTGAGCTCTAGAGGTTCGAAACCCAGAGGGAAGCCGGCCACGGTGCAGACCCGAACCTGACTCTTGTCGACAGCTCTGGCAGCCAGCTCCACCCAACATGGAGCAACGCATACAGCAGCAAAGCCAAGGGCAACAGCTTCCTCACAGAATTTCTGAACCTGGTGGCGACTGGCCGTTGGTTGAAGTAGAGTCTGGTCAATAATACTTGCTACGTTTTGAGGATTTTTAAAATCAATCATCCCGTTTTAGTTTCTTCTGGTTCAGAAGGTTCGATGTAGCTCTCGCCCGCCACCTTTGAGAGGGGTAGCTGGCAGCGGTTATAGATGATTCGGCTCTCGCTCACGGTTGCCAATCGTGAGAGTTCATGGACAGCGGTCCGCTGGCTGTCCAAAATGTGGATGACCTTGATACCTTGAACCAAGAGGTAGTCGGCAAGCAATGACCTATGACACCTCTGGGGAAGGGTCTCCGCACACATGAAGCAGGTGGGACCTAAGCTGGCGAACCGGCGTAATGTCTCCACAGCAGCGCTAAAGGATGTGGTGATCATGTGGTCGGCATAGTTGCGAAATCCTGGGCTTTTCAGGGCGACATGAGGTGACTTGGTGCCTAGCCCTTTTCTGCGAAAACCTCCCAGATCTGGGAGCCAGGTGTAGTCGATGCCAGCGCTGTTGAGGATACGCTGCAGGTTTTCCTGGTTGAAGTGGGGATTTCGTTTGGAGCTTGGATAAGATCGGATGTCGGCGAGGTGCTTAATCCGGAAAGATTGAAGCAAAGCCAAAAAAACCTCACCGCTTCTGTTGCCGTGGCCAATTGAGTAGAAAAAGAGCGTGTTGGATTTGCTCGTTGCTGTTGTCACCATGCTGGAAATATAACACAAAAACCAGTCGTCAGTTTTTATTATTGTTTTGCAACCTGTTCGTAGGTGGTGGCCACTCTACCGCGCACCTCGCATTGCTTGACTTAGCCGGATGGGACGATAGAATGAGATGTCTTTCGCAGTATCGATACAACTGACTGCAGATAACTGACCACTTTTGGAGGTTCCATGGCCGCTGAAATTCTGCCTGCGGGCAAGCTTAGACCTGAGATCCTGACGCGACTCCTGCGCCATACTTCTCAAGCACCAGAACTGGTGGTGGGGCCCGCGGTAGGAGAAGATGCAGCTGTCATTGATCAAGGGAATCGGTATCTGGTGGTTACCACCGATCCCATCACCTTTGCTACGGAGCGCTGCGGCTGGTACTCGGTAGTTGTAAATGCCAACGATATTGCTGCTTGCGGCGGCACTCCACGGTATTATTCGGCGGCAATTGTCTTGCCGGAGGGGCAGGCCAGCCTGGCGGATGCGGAAGGTCTTTTCGCGGAGATTGAGGAAGCTTGCCAGCAGATGGATGTTCTCTGGGTGGGCGGACATACGGAGGTGAGCCCGACGGTGAACACTGTTCTGGTTGCTGGTCAGATGATTGGCGAGGTGGCCCCTGAACACCTGTGTCGGAGCAGCGACGCTCAGGTGGAGGATGCGCTGCTCCTGGTTAAGTCGGCGGCTATCGAGGCGACCGCCATAATTGCCGCCGAGAAGGCGCAGGAGGTGGAGGCGGTACACGGAGAAGCAATGATGCAAAGGAGTCAGAACTTCCTCCTGAATCCGGGCATCAGTGTGGTTCGGGAAGCGGCTCTGGCTCGCGATTTTCCAGTCCACGCCATGCACGACCCTACAGAAGGAGGAGTGGCCACCGGGATCAGGGAAATCTGCATAGCCTCTAACTGCGGTGCCCTGGTGGAGGCAAGCGGCATTACGGTACGGCCGGAAACAGTGGCTCTGTGCAGTCAATTCGGGCTCAATCCTCTGGGGGCCATTTCTTCCGGGGCGCTTCTTCTCACCTTGCCGCCACAGGCGGCTTCAGATCTTGTCCATGCTTACGCACGGGCAGGTATCCAGGCGACGGTGATTGGCAGAATCCTGCCCGCCGAGGCTGGTCTAAAACTGCAAGATGTGAACGGGGAAGTGGTGCCTCTCCCCGAATTCGCCACTGACGAGATCACCAAATTATACAAATGATTATGTAAGATTGTAGATGTAAGATTGCAGATTTCATATTGGAGTTAAGAGCTTTCTCAATCTTCAAAAAAATCTGCAATCTGCAATCCAAAATCAGAAATCCCCAGGATGGGTATAGAAAAAAATACACTTGGATCCGTTAGGGTTGAGGAGAGGATACTATTTTGTACAATGGTTATGAAAACTAGTCGTAATTTCAGTGGTATAGCGCCCTGGCACAGCCCTTGCTTTTTGAGCCAACACCTTCCAACTAAGGAGCGAGATCAATGACAAAGCCATGGGGAGAAGAAGAGAGCAAGAGAGATCGGGGGCAGGCAGTTCCGGAGGTACAGTTGCCGGTATTCTACAATAAGGGGGGAAGGCAGGTAAAAGCCAACGGAACTCGCTTTTCGCCCAAGGGCTGTGTGGTTTATACCAAGAACCCCCACAACTGTGGCACTTCATTCTCTTTGAAGATTACCAATCCGCAATCCAACAAATGCATCCAGGTGGACAGCTCGGTTATTTTGCGTAAACGCTTCGAAAATACTAAAAAATGGGGCATGGTAGTCCGTTTCATAAATCTTACCGAGGGGGAAAAAGACAAGATCCACCAAATCCTTTCCCAGGCCGCAGCAATTCCAGAGTCAGCCAGAGAATCAAAATATCTGAAAACTCCAGTTGGTCAGGCCATTCTGCGGTATTTCAACCTCAAAAGGCTGATGGAGTAAGGTAACACCATTTCCGCAAGCATTCCATCTGCTGCTCATGAGTCTCTCGTTCCAATAACCCCGGAGAGCAAAGCGTCCTGGTAAACAGGGACGGTGAAGGGTATACGGATTTGCCTTTGCCCCTCAACTGTTTGCCGTTACCCAGTTGGGGGCTGTTCCTCAGACGGGGTTTGTCCTCTCTGCGGGTAGTTTTTCGCCACACAGCGCGCCGAGATCACCAAGGAGATTTCCACAATGATCCCAAACTCTTTGTGGCCTTTGTGGCTACTGGAACTCGTCGCAAACCTGATCAAGATTGCTTTTGGGCAACAGACCGTTTACCGATGACTGCCAGCTGGATATTCGCTATGCGATTATGATTGGAAATATATTCTCCTTGATCCGGGCAACCACCGCTTTCGCCAATACCTTTGCATGATCAGCGACGGCTGGGGGGGCTTTGAAAGACCGATCCAGGAGGGTGAGGTTATTCCCCACCTCGAGTTTATGTTCCCGAAGGAAGGATTCGGGCAGCTCTTCCGGGAGCTGGACTCCCTTCATAATTGCCCAGGCCTGGGTCCATGCTCGGGCGACATTCATAATGTTGTATCCACCTCCCCCCAATGCCACCCATTTGAGATCCCAGGATTTTATCTCACGCACGACTTCCGAAAAACCACCGAGGGTGAGGTTCAGGGTGGCCAGAGGATCTGTGGTCAGCGCATCCACCCCCAATTGAGTAACGAGCACATCAGGATTGTAGGCTTCTATCAATGGGGGCACCACTTCCATAAAAACCGACAGATATAGCTCGTCGTCAGTTCCAGGTGCCAACGGTACGTTAACCGCGTAACCCCTACCTGGTCCCTGGCCCAGGTCATCTGGAAATCCGGTACCGGGAAAAAGGGTGTGGCCGTGCTGATGGAGTGAGATGGTAAGAACTTGATCGGTCTCATAGAACACTGCCTCAACTCCATCCCCGTGGTGGACGTCAACGTCCAGGTAGACCACCCGCAAACCGTCCTGTACCATCTTGGCAATCCCTATGGCGGGATCATTCAGGTAACAGAATCCCGAGGCGCGGTTTGGCAGCGCATGGTGCAAACCGCCGGCGAGGTTAAAGGCAATCTGGCGGTTCTCCTCCCTAACCTGGCGAACGCATTCAAGGGTCGCTCCGGTGACCAGCAGGGACCAATCATATAAACCAGCAAATACCGGGTTATCACCGCTGCCTAAGCCGTACTTCCAGGCTTGTGACGGCGCCTGCCCGTGATTGGCCTCTTGTAGTATCTGTAGATATTCTGGAGAATGGATGAGGAGGAGATCCTGTTCCTTTGCCTCTTGGGCTTCCACCCACGGGGCCTCCGCAGCATCAAAGAGTCCATAGGCACGGATCAAATCCATAGTTAATTGGAGCCGCTCAATTTTCAAGGGGTGGCTGGCCCCATAACTGTGACGGCTGAACTGCTTGCTGAATACGAGAACTTCTTTGTTGGTTTTACTCATACCCTCTCCCCATTTCACCAGAAGCGCTAACCTAAGAGATTAGTTAAAGGTAAAGGTGTAGTGAATACCGAATACCCGCCGGCAATGCACAGTGTGCAGGGATAGAATACTAATTGTACCATTATTGTAACCCTCAAGTGCTTACGTGGAGCTGAGGTAATAACCGTATTCAAAATTCCTTGTTCGATATTCTGCGTTTCCAGGTCTCATCTGTCAAGATCGGCATAGATCAGGATTAACCCACCATTATGACATATTATGAGTAATAAAATGGTATCGCTTCAGCAGGAATGCGGCTATGATACTCAAGTAAACCAGATCTCGATAACGTTATTGATTCTGTGCTCAAAAAAGGTCCGTTTAGGACACCGTCGATACAGGAGGGTAACATCATGGCAAAGGCAATTGTGTTGATCACCTCAGAGCCGGGAATGGACCGTGGGATCGCCGGCCAGGTCAAGAAAATCGATGGGGTGGAGAATGTCTATCTGGTGACGGGTCTCTACGACATAGTAGCAGAGGTCCAGGCACCCGACGATGCCAGTATGGTTGCGCTGGCCTACGACAAGATTAGAATCATCGATGGCATCAGAGAGACCCATACGATGTTCTGTTTGAAATTATAACAGCGCATCCATGACCAAATTCGAAATCCGAAGCACCAAACACATTCACAGTACCAATAAGCACAAACCCTCCCCTTAGCAACGACGGCAGACCGACCGTAAGCGGAGGGAAATCCCAGCTCTCACGTGCTTAGACGGAGTTAAGGTATCAACCGTCTTTCGATATTCGGACGTATCCCGCTGGGTGTTTCTGGGTTACATGACTGGTGAATTTGGGGATGCGGAGTGCGACTAACCCGGAGGCTCAGTAGCTTTTATCGCAGCACCATCTCCACTCGCCGATTGAGAGCTCGTCCCTCCAGCGTACTGTTGTCAGCTACCGGCCGGGACTCGCCATAGCCCTTGGCCTCCAGCCGCTTGGGATCTACGCCATGCTCAATGAGCCATTCCACCACCGCTAGAGCTCGCCGCAACGAGAGCTCTAGATTGTAGTCTTCGGTGTGAGTGGAGTCAGCATGACCCTCGATGATGACCTTGCGGGTTGGGCTCATTTCAAACACCGCCAAACTTTCTTGAAGCCTTGCTTCGTATTCGGGCTTAATCTCGGCTAAGTCGCTGTCGAAGTATATCTCATAGAGGATAGTCGGTCCGGTCTCCCTCTCTGGAAATTTCTCGGAGACAGTCTCCTCCAATGGCTTCTCGACCCTGATTTCCTCTGCTACGGTGGTATCATATGTTGGCCTCACCAAGGCAGCCCATGCGGGTACCTCGCATTTTGGCCTCCGTTCGTCAGTCACGCGACTCCCATACCAGACTCCTTTCACCTGACCCTTCTCGTACCATACACCGTTCAGAGAGTTGCCGTCGGAGGAGAGGACCATGAAGGCGTTACCCATGCTTGGTCCGTCCTCCCACCACCAAAATTTAAGAACACGGCCGTCGGTTCTGCCGGATAGAGTGCCGTGATCACCATCGTAACAACCAATCACCAGGCTGCCATCTTGTACCAACCGCATCAGACCGTAGTTGGTTGAGTAGATTCCATGAACGACCGCTTGTTGAGATACCTCGCCCACCGGTTCACCATAGGCCTCGAGTTCCATGAGTTGGGCGTGAAGAGGGTGTCCCCAATTTGACACAATCACCAGTTTCAGCCAACGAGCCTCAGTTGGCTTCTCCAATGCAAACACTTTCCGCTTTCCCCGTGCTGCTTTGCCGGTGAGGACGAGCTCGAAACCCTCTTTGTGGGAGGTTGTGGAACAGTAGAGTTCGAAGTGTCGCACCGAAATCCCGGGGAAGCTGGACTCCTCAACACCTGTGTTGTCCACGACAAAGGATGTCAACAGGTACTCACGCGCCAATTCGATCAGAATGGTGTTGGGATACGGGTAGCCTTTGGTGCTGCTCCATCCAGTGGCCTGGGTGCCATCCAAAAGGGAAAGCGCATTCCACCTGCCGCCGTATTGGGTGGTCGCTGACAACACCAGGGCGCCACTTGCAAGATCGAGTAAGTCGTTATCCTGGACCGCCGGTAAAGGGTATGGTGCGAGTACTATGGCCAGTAATAGGCCCCACCATCTCCAGGTAGCCACCAGCCGACCAGCTGTCATACACCGTTCTTGCGAACTCTCATGATTGAGCATGCTACTGTCTCCATCCCGCATCTTTTCTGCCTTAACCGAGGAAACACAGAGGCCAAAAAGGAGATAAATTTTGCCCTGATCGGCCTCCGACTTCGCAGAGCCTACGGTTCGCAGAGGAAACAGGAATTTGTCATTGGTCCACTGTGCAGTCGAGATAATCCTAGTGCAAAGGACAACGACTCGACTGAGGGTTTCCCGTGAGCCTCCGTTCGGCCTAGCTCACGGCCGAGGGCAGCCGAACTCCTCGTCGAAGTCTGCCCACCGACAAGGGCCGGTACCGTCATGGGGCAAGAATAAGACCGCTCTGTGATCTTTGTGTCTGCGCGGTGCATGACCGAGCCATCCCTTCTTACAACCACAGAAGGATCGCCAGGGTAACAAACGGCTCTGTCACTGCAGTTTTTTTGCCAGCTGGGCAACGCGGGCGCCCAACTTGTAACCATTCTGCCTGGCACTTGCATCGGGAGCACCCAGACAAGCCACGCCATAGTGGCCGGTGGCGCTCATGGGATCGCCGACAATGATCATTCCGTAAATCAGCATGGCTTGGATAATAGAGATCATGGTGGTCTCCTTGCCGCCGGAAGCATCACCTCCGGTGGCAAAGGCTCCGCCCACCTTGTTTTCCGTTTTCTTACGCACTCCAACGAAGTCGTCAAAGACCTTCTTCAATTCAGCTGCCATCACGCCAAAATAGACGGGTGATCCGGCGATGATTCCGTCGGATTCAACAAAATCATCCTGGCTGACCTCTTCGGTGGAACGGAGTAGGCAACGGACACCGTCCACCGATTCTACGCCCTCGCCCACTGCCTCGGCCAGCTTGCGGGTATTTCCAGTACGGGAGTAATAAAGCACCAGTACCTGCATCATCACACTCCTTAGATAACAATGGGGTCTTCACCCTCGGAGACTGTTGCCCACGGCTTGAACATGCACAGCGAGCGCTGCTGAATTTCCCCCAGGGAACCCTATGCAACAAGGTTTGCCCGGTTGAATCCTGTCTGACGAAATTCAACGGGGCGAACGCATATCCCGTCCCGCTATAGCGGGTCGGAGAGCCTTACACGTGGGGTTGTGGCAGTATAGACCAAAGCGTAAACGTTTTACAATGGCCTAATCAGCGTAAAGCAGGCAGGGACCAGAATACAGAATTGCGAATGTCGAATTTCGAATTTCGGATTGCGAATTTGGAAACCGGGAAGTCGCACGCAGGGTGGGAGTCCGAAGGACAATTTCGGATTGCGAATTGCGAATTGCGAATTTCGAATTGCGAATGTCGAATTGCGAATTGGGGAAGGCATGGAGCATAGAGTAAGAATCCAGGAGTCAGAATTCAGAATTCAGGAGGCACAAACATAAAGGCTGATCCTCCATTCTGCCTACTGACTAGTGGCTACTGGATTCTTTGATTTGAGATTGCAGATTGGGGAAAGCATAGGGCATAGAGCATGGGGCATAGCTTTAAGGCGAGAAAAGTTTTTGCGTCTCCACACTGGGTGTCCTTTCTCGCTTTTCTCGCCTGTCTCGCCTTTCTCGCATAGTGACATCGATGGCTGATAGCTGAGCGCCTGTCCTGAGCTTGTCTAATGGGTCGAAGGGCTGACTGCTAAACAATACCGGCTCAACTGGCCAAACTGGCTAAACCAACCAGACATGAGACAGACGACAGGGCAGGGAGGTAGCAGGGATGACGCCAGCCGCTGAGCAGCAAAAAGGCTGGTTTCTTGGTCTATGTGATGGTATTATCCACCCCATTTTCGTTTTGACACTTTCAGTCGCGTTGTCTGGTTTTTGCTAGATGCTGGAGTTTTACCCACAACCGAAGGACTTGGAGTGTGGGAGTAATGAGCAGCCATCTTGGCCGGACGTGGACATGAGAATAGGAAAAACTGCGTCTCGAAGAGTTTACAAAGCCGACTCGCTTTTGATGCTCACTGCTGTTATCTGGGGTGGTGCTTTCGTGGCTCAGAGGGCGGGAATGGATCATGTGGGTCCACTCACCTTCAATGGCGTCCGTTTTGGACTCGGGGCTCTCACCCTGCTACCAATTGCCTTGCGGGGTAGCAAGACGATGGAAGTGGACCTGCTGCCCCGTTTTAGCAGTCAACAGGCTATTCTCGGAGGTGGGCTGGCAGGGGTGGTGCTCTTTGCGGGGGCAACCCTCCAGCAGGTGGGCCTGGTCTACACCACGGCCGGTAAGGCCGGTTTTATTACCGGTCTCTACGTGGTCATTGTTCCACTTCTGGGAATGCTATGGAAACAGTGGCCAGGCTGGGGTGGTTGGGCCGGAGCGATCACGGCAGCAATTGGGCTCTACTTTCTCAGCGTGACTGAGGATTTTACCCTGGCACCCGGTGACGCCTGGGAACTTGCGGGTGCCTTTATGTGGGCTACTCACTTATTGATCCTGGGATGGCTCTCACCCAGGGTAGACGTGATGAGGCTTGCCTGCGCCCAGTATGCTGTTTGCTGCATCCTCAGCCTGGTGGTGGCGGGATTCACAGAGACTATCACCGTTGATGGCTTGCGGCAGGCAACGATCCCCATTCTCTACGGTGGTGTCATGTCCGTAGGCGTAGCCTACACCCTCCAAGTAGTAGCCCAGAGAGTTGCACCGCCGACCCACGCAGCGATCATTCTCAGTCTGGAAGCGGTGTTTGCAGCTCTAGCCGGCTGGGTTATTCTCGGTGAGGTACTCACAAGCCGCGGGCTGCTTGGCTGTGGCTTGATGCTGGCTGGAATGATCCTGGCCCAGCTGCGAGCTTGATTTCTATTTAGGCGAGCAGTTAAAGGGCTGTGAATATTGAACCACGTAGACACTGAGGTGACACTTCGGCGAATCCGCAGCCAAATTCGAAATCCTAAGCACGAAGCACGAGACAAATACGAAATACAAATGTTCGAATTTTCCAAACAACCTAATATTCAAAAAAGTTTAATATGAAGTTCTGGTCATTTGCATTTCGGAAATGTGAAATTGCCCTTCGACTTGGCTCAGGGTGGTGAGTCCTTCGACTCTGCTCAGGACCGTGAGC
>CAYFXH010000066.1:0-10685 GCA_964346905.1 uncultured Desulfobacteraceae bacterium
CAGCCTGATTGATCAGGGTTGTCTTTATGATGCCGAGCTCCAGCCAGCGTCGACCTGAGGTTTTGACAGCCACGGGTGCCATGGCAACCCGGCCACGTTTTTTGACCAGCTGCATCAAGACGAAATCTTCCATGATGGGCATGTCAGGAAAGCCCCCAAGACCGCGGAATAGATCCGCTCGGAGAAAGATTGCTTGGTCACCGTAAGGCATCTGAAAGAATCGGGATCGGAAGTTGGCCAGCTTTTCAATAATCCTTAGGCCGATTTCAGAACCCTCGATTCTCAACAAGAAAGCTCCAGCAGCTATGCCGGGTTTATCCAAGAGCTCCCGGACATACCTGTCGAATCCATCGGGCAACTGGGTGTCCCCATGAAGAAAAAGGAGTACATTTCCACGAGCTACCAAAGCACCTGTATTTGCTTGCTGGGCGCGACCAGCTACTGTGCTGAGCAGCAGCACGCCAAAATCCTTTGCAACTTCAGCGGTACCATCGGTACTGCCCCCATCCACAACGATGATTTCCACACCATCGCTCCGATGCGCGCTTTCCAGCGTCGCTGCAAGGTTTTCCACTACGTTGAGAGTCGGAATAATGATGGAGATATCGGGGGACTCGGATGGCACTTTCCCACTCACGCCAACCCCTCATCAATGAACCACAGCAACCTTCCTAACGGCCGCACTCTGGCCGCTGGATAGTGTTGAGCCGCGGTCTCGGGATTGTCCAGAATCTCCCGAAATGCTTTCCTCTTCTGAGATCCGGAAGCCAGAAATAGAACGCACTTGGCCTCATTAATCACCGGCAAGGTCAAAGTGATGCGTGGGACAGGAGGGGAACCGCCGGTACCAGCCACAGCCACAACTCGACGCGTTCTCTCTGCCAGGGCCGCAGTACCGGGAAAGAGAGAGGCGGTGTGGCCATCTTCTCCCAAACCCAGTAAAACCAGATCAAAGGAAGGGAGAGCTGGAACAGTTCCTCTTGTGTCAGCAAGGTGAAAGAACTCATTAAGGGTCCTTTCATAGGATTCTGCGGCAGCTTGGGGGGGAACCGTTTCAGCAGGAATGCGATGTACATTTTCCGCTGGTACAGGCACCTTCGAAATAAGCGCTTGAGAAGCCAGGGCGAAGTTACTGTCCGGATGATCCGGGGGCAGGCAGCGTTCATCCCCCCAGAAAAGATGCGTATGTTGCCAGTCCATCCTGTTGGCGAGAGGGTGTTTTGCCAGCTCTTCATAGAGCAAACGAGGGGTTTTCCCGCCAGAAAGGACGAAAGTGAAAATGTCTCTTTTGGTAATGGTTGTCTCAGCCAGTTCGGCAACAAACTCCGCAGCCGCCCGGCTCAGGTCCACCAAGCTCGAGTAAGATCGTATCTCTGGTTTCATCAGTTCCAAAAGACACGCGAGAAAAGCGGGAAAGGAACTAGTCCCCGTGGGAGCAGGCAAAAACTGCAAAAAACAACGTAACGGGAAAAATTTTACGAAATAACTCCTTGTCTTGCCTTTCTCGTCTGTCTCGCATTTCTCGCTGGCATATGCTCTGCGTCGTCACCCGAAACTCAGGTACTGATCGCCCCACCTCAGGTGAACCCGGCACCTGCCGTACAGGTGTAGCAGTGATCTGAGACTGCAATGGGCTCACCAGGGGCGGGTAGTTCCGTCAACGTTGAAATATGGGTTTTTTTTCCACCCGCATGAAGCCCGATTACCTGATTGAAGTCACAGTCATACACATATCCGTCCCAGGACACAGAGATGAGTGACCGGCACATAAGTCCTTCTATGGCGCAAGGGTTGAAGCTGGAGGCAAGTTTCTGAAGGTAGTTTTCCAGGTTACCCGACCGTTCAAGCCATTGGCGAAACCTCCCCAGGGGCACGTTTGCGAAGGAAAAGAGATTGTTGAAAACAATCCCCCACTTCATTTCTAGAACCTGACAGAATCTCTTTATAGCCTGCTCTTGTGGGGGAGGGAGAAAGGCACCTGTTGGATTGGACACCAAATTCAGCTCCAGGTCGGAGCCGGCTTGTCCATATCCCAGGGAATTAAGCTTTCTGAGCACCGCGATGGACTCTTGGAAAACACCCCGACCTCGTTGTGAATCTGTCTGGGCTTGATTGAGAGATGGAAAAGAGGCCACAATCACTACGCGATGGTCTCTGCATTCCTCAATGAGATGATCTCGGTCGCCATCCGCTAAGGCGGTAAGATTGGAGCGAAGCATGAGCCTCGGGGTGAGAGGTGAGAGGTTTTTGATCATGGTTGGCAGATTCGGATTCATCTCCGGCGCGCCGCCGGTGAGGTCTATAATCTCAAAACGATGTTTCTGGGCCAGGGCCACCACCTGATCCGCAGTTTCACCGCTCATCACCTCTTCCCGCTCGGGACCTGCCTCCAAATGACAGTGGCGGCACGTCTGGTTGCAAAGCAGACCCACATTGATCTGCAATGTGGTTGTTTCTCCCCGCTGCAAATCAAGGCCATGTTTGGCGAGAGTCTGTCGAAAAGGTTCAACTAGCAGCTTCTTCTCGGCAGTCTCTGAGCTTGAATCCAGCAGTTTTTCGGGCTGCTGCATCTCTTCCCTCTTTCTCGCTTGGCTCAGATATGTTCCGGCAAACACATGCTATTCAATACCGTGGCAACCTTCCCCGCCAACTCCAATCCCTCTTGGCAATGAGTCCGAAACCCATGTTCCCTCCCGGTAGCAGTGGGCAATCAGTGGCTCTGACGGGTATCCAATTGAGCCACTCTAGGCGAGCCCCTGCGATCATCCGGTGGGACGACAATCTTCACGGTCTTCTGACATCGTTTCGGGCATAATGCGGGCTAAAGCGATATTTTTTTGGCAATGTTCCGCATCTGAACACCGTGAACCAACGACGCTCCCCCTCGAATTGCCGTTGCCACATGAATCGTTTCCGTCATCTCACCCAAATTTGAGCCCTTTTCCAAGCAAGCCTGAGTATAAGCATCTATGCAGTAAGGGCATTGGATGGTGTGGGCCACGGCCAGTGCGATGAGAACCTTTTCCCTTTCGGTGAGCTCACCCTCAGCAAATACTGCAGTGTAATAGTCAAAGAATTTCTTGGCCAGCTCAGGGGCTTCTTCACCAACCTCTTCGAATTTTGGCAGATCCTGAGGATGATAGTACGTCTCCATGCGAACATTCCTCCGTAGAGAATTGTGCTATTCCTCATCAATTATCAACTTCATCCACTTTTGCGCGGCCTCAGGCCCCCAACTTCCGGACTCATACCAGTGGAGTCGTTCCCCTCTATCAGTACAGGTTTCGCATTCCTCCAGGATCGGGGTTAAGAACGACCAGCTGAGCTCCACGCCATTCTGACTCCAGAAGAGCATATGATCGCCCTGAATACAATCCAGTAGCACCTTTTCATACGCCTCAAGTATGGGGCCGCTGTAGTTTTGATTGTAATAAAAATCCATGGTAACAGGCCGCAAACAGCTTCGTGCCCCAGGATATTTGGTTTGGAAAGTCAACGTTATTCGTTCTTGTGGATAGATCCCTAGAACCAGCCGATTGGCATGGATTTCTTCTCCGAGAACATGTCGGAACATGGAATGGGGCACCCGTTTGAACTGAACCACGATCCGAGTAATCTTCCGGGCCAAGCGTTTGCCAGAGACCATATAGAAAGGAACGTTTCGCCAGCGCCAATTATCGATAAACACTCGCATCATTGCAAAGGTTGGGGTAAGGGATGTGGGGCTCACCTCTGGCTCTTGACGGTATCCGGGGACTTTCTCGCCATCGATCATCCCGGGGCCGTATTGTCCTAAAATCAAATTTTTTTGCTGATTGTTCTCCACCAGCGGCTTCAGCGACCGAAATACCTTGATCTTTTCGTCTCGCACCCGATCGGCCTCGAAAAGGGCAGGCGGCTCCATGGCGGTCAGGGCCAGAACCTGCATCATATGGTTCTGGAACATGTCTCTAATTATTCCGGCCTGTTCATAATAGCCGGCTCGATTTTCGACTCCCAGCTTTTCCGCCGCAATGATTCCCACATGAGCGATGTAGCCACGGTTCCAGATCGGTTCGAAAATGGCATTGGCAAAACGGAACATCAAGACATTTTGTACCGTCTCTTTGGCCAGATAATGGTCGATCCGGAAAATCTGGTGTTCCTGGAAGCTTTGGTGCAGAGTTCGATCGAGCTCCATTGCAGTTGGCAGATCCCGGCCAAAAGGTTTTTCCACCACGATGCGAGACCAGCCGTTACCATTCTCTTTTTCCTGGGCAAGCCCGGCATTTCCAAGCATTTCAGCAATCACCGGATAGAGAGAAGGGGGAACCGCCAGATCGAAAACTCGATTTCCCTCGGTATGATATTGTTTGTCCAGTTCCCTCAGAAATCCAGCCAACTCCACAAAGGAGTCCTTTGAATCATAGACTACTGGCTTATAGTAGAGATTGGCGGCAAACTCCTCCCATCGAGAAAGATCCGCATTTTTCGTTGCCTGGTAACGGTCCTTTAACCGCTCCCTGAACTCCTGGTGGCTCATGGAGGTGCGGCTGGCTCCGACAATGGCAAAAGGCTTCGGTAGGCTATCGTTCAGGTAAAGGTTATAGAGAGCCGGCACCAGTTTTCTTGAGGTGAGATCACCGGACGCCCCAAAAATGACAATGGTGCAGGGATCCAAAGGGCCCACAACCACGCACTCGGCCGGAGGGATGTCCACGGGAGGAGCCTTGGCCTTCACTTTAGTTATCTGATCTCTGTCTTGCTCATCAACCATGGCAGCTGTAGTCTCTCATCTATCATTATCTCTGGATGATGCCATTTGCATGGTGCTTCCCTTCTTTTGCTGAATTCGGCCTCAATCCACTCCACATCCACTGTATTGAATATCGAATATCGAACAGCAGAACAAGGAACCGCAGAAATGTATAACGATCACTTCGATATTCAAAATTCCTTGTTCGATATTCTGCGGTTTTCGGTTGTTGCCCCTCCCTCCATTTCCTTGATCTTAGCGAGCCTCCGAACGTGCCGCTCTTCACCTGTGAAACGAGCTGCCAAAAACTCCGAAACCAGCTCTCTGGCAAGCTCCTCTCCTATTACCCGTGCCCCCAAACAGAGCACGTTGATATCATCGTGCTCAACGCCCTGATGGGCTGAATAGGTGTCATGGCAGAGTCCTGCTCTGACACCCCGCATCTTATTGGCCGCAACGCAGGCCCCCACCCCACTGCCGCAGATAAGAATACCCCGATCTACATTTCTTTCCTGCAGTGCTTCACCGATAGCTTGGGCGAAATCTGGATAATCCACGGGTTCATCACTGTGCGTGCCGAGGTCCACTACCTCGAATCCCGAGTTTCGCACGTGAGCTGCGATCTTCTCTTTAAGAGAAAACCCAGCATGATCTGCAGCAAGGGCTACTCGTTTTACCATGAGCTTACCACACGTTGTCCGTTGTGGCTCACGAGATAGCGCCAAGGGCGGAGCGCCTAGCGTTTGGTAAACAGTAAACGGTGAACGGTAAACCGATTATTCGCTGGCTCCGCACTCTTCACCGTTTACCATTTACCATTCACTCTTTTTCTCGCTATGCGATCAACTATTTCCCAACCAGCTTCTTAGCTCTCGCTACAACGTTCTCCACAGTGAACCCGTAGTGTCTAAAATTTTCCTGAGCAGGCGCACTAGCGCCGAATTTGCTGATACCGATGATGTCACCTTCATCCCCTATCCATTGGTGCCAGCCCAGGTGCACCCCCGCCTCTACCGCCAGTCTTGCCTTGACCTCAGGAAGCAAAACTTCGTCACGGTATGTCTGAGGCTGCTCACTGAAGAACTCCCAACATGGCATGCTCACCACCCTAGCGTCTATGGAATCCGATGCGAGATCCTCCTGTGCCGCAAGGATGAGTTGCACCTCGGAGCCCGAGGCCATGAGAATGATATCGGGCCTATCACCTTTTTCTTTTGAGAGAACATAACCACCTTTCAGCAGTCCTTCAGCACCGGCCACTTTTGTTCGGTCGAAAACGGGTAACCCTTGCCGAGTAAGTACGAGCATGGTGGGACCGTCACTGTGTTCCAAGGCGGCCCGCCAGCCAAAAGCGACCTCATTGGCATCTGCAGGTCGAATAATGCAGATACCGGGCGTAGCGCGTAACGAGGCCAATTGTTCAATAGGCTGATGAGTTGGGCCATCCTCACCAACCCCGATGGAGTCATGGGTCATCACATAGATGACGGGCAACTCCATCAGTGCAGCCAAACGGATTGCGGGTCTGGCATAGTCGGTGAATATGAAAAAAGTGGCCGCGTAGGGGCGTATCCCTCCGTGGAGGGCCATTCCCGAGCAACAAGCGGCCATGGTGTGTTCTCGCACACCCCAGGCAATGTTGCGTCTTTCGTAGTTACCCTTGGCGAAATAGGTTGAGTCACCAATCAGTGTTTTGGTGGATGGCGCCAGGTCCGCGCTTCCGCCTAGTAGCCAGGGAATTTTATCAGCAAAGCTATTGAGAATCTTGCCTGAGGCCACCCGAGTGGCCATGGGACCATCATTGCTGGTAAAACTCGGTATGTCACTATCCCAGCCGGAGGGAAGTTCCCCATTAAAGGCAATGAGGAACTCTTCAGCCCTTTCAGGATAAGCCTTCTGATAGGCAGAGAATTTTTCATTCCACTCCATCTCCAACTTCTCACCCTTTTCAACAACCTGACGCATATGCGCTATCACCTGCTCTGGCACCAAGAATGTTTCATTTTCAGGCCAACCGTAGAATTTTTTGGTCAGTTTTACCTCCTCCTCACCCAACGGCTCGCCATGTGCCTTGGCGGAGTCTTGCTTGTTGGGAGAGCCATAACCAATGTGGGAGCGAACGATGATCAGCGATGGCCGTGTCTTTTCTTTCCTGGCTTCGGTGAGAGCACTTGCCAGTGCGGCAAGATCGTTTGCCTTGTCTCCCAGGTCTTGCACATGCCAGTGGTAAGCTTCGAAGCGCTTGGCTACGTCCTCCGAATAGGTCAGTTCAGTGTCTCCCTCTATGCTAATATGGTTATCGTCGTAGATGCAGATGAGTTTGCCAAGCCCCAGGTGCCCAGCCAGAGAGGCTGCCTCGTGGGAAGCACCTTCCATAAAGTCGCCGTCACTGCACAATGCATAGACATGGTGATCGACAATAGTATGTCCGTCACGATTGAAAACTGCCGCTAGATGTGCCTCTGCCATGGCCATGCCCACTCCATTCATAATGCCCTGCCCTAACGGTCCTGTGGTGGTCTCCACCCCTGGTGTGATCCCATATTCAGGATGTCCCGGTGTTTTACTCCCCCATTGGCGGAAATTCTTGATCTCCTCCAGCGAGAGATCGTAGCCTGTCAAAAACAGCATGGCGTAGAGAAGCATGGAGGCATGTCCACATGAGAGGACGAAGCGATCGCGATTAAACCATTTTGGATTCCTTGGATTATGACGAAGAAATTGCGTCCACACAACATAAGCCAATGGGGCTAATGCCATGGGAGTCCCTGGGTGACCAGAGTTGGCCTTCTGCACTGCATCCATAGAGAGTGTGCGGATGGTGTTGATGCAAAGAAGATCCAGATCCATTTGTTCAGTAACCATTACCAACCCCCCAATCTGTTTGATGGTCCATAGCAAGCACCTCTGGAAGCACTCTTATGCATTCTGCCCAGACGTCATGAACTCCGCCATGCACACCTCCCCCTTGCGAAACCACTGATCGCCATCGCTGAGAAACAGCTTGTTGAGCTTGTTTGTCGACCGCACCAGGTAATCCTTACAACCTGGGATGGGATCGTACTGGGTACTGAAGATCATAGCACTCAGATAAACTTCACCGGACTCGAATGGGCTGGCAATCCCTTAGGCCTACCAGAATGCCCTGAAGGTTAAGGGAGGCTGTTCCTTCGTAGAGGTTTGATTGTTCAGTAAGCCCTCAGCAGTAGCGGGCATGACAAAATGAAAAGACTGATCTCCTTAGTGTTCCTCAGATTTTCTACAACTAGAGCTCCCCGTAGTCCCCCTGAACCATCTGGAAAATGCACTCGTGCTGTTGCATTTCCCGGAGGCAAATCTATCCAAAAGGCTCGCTGTTCATTTTCAATCTGGCTCGATGTTATAGTGCATGTGCAGAATTCAAGTCAAGCAATGGGTTATCGAGCTCAATGGAAAAACCTAATGACATTTAGTTAAAATCCGGAGGAACCTTACAGGAAAGTTGCAGTTGGATGTGAAGCGGGCCTTTATTAGGTGGCGTTCTCTATTAATGATGTTGCTCTTTGAGAGTGTTTTTGATGCGCTCGCAGGCCTCGGACGAGAGTGAATGCTCAGGCATAAAATCAATCTCCTCGGATCGCTCTGAACAGGTGTGCATTGCTTTGCGGAGAAAGAGCATCTGCTGCCAGCAGCGTGAGCAAAATTTACACATCATTAGATGCAGTCTCAGAGCTAAACGTCGATAGAGGGATAATTCTCCGTCCAGGGATGTAGACATCCGCTCGGTAGCCTGCTTACAAGAGAACATCATTCAGCCTTCCTCTCATTCTTGTCAAACCAATGTGCCTCAAGGCAGCCCCTTAAACGCATCCGGGCTCGGTGCAGCATCACTCCCCCATTGGTCGGGGAAACCTTCAGAATCTTACGGACCTCCTCAGCGCTTAGCTCGTCTAATTCCCGGAGGGTGAATGCCTGGTGCAAACGGGGCGGCAGCTCTAACAAACAGTGCTGCAACATCTCCAAAAACTCCTGTTGCTGGAAATGCAGACTGGGATCGGTAGTCCACTTGGCCGGATGGAACTTCCAACCCCCTTGTTCGTTGAAAGTTTCGTCGGTCAAGTTTGCAATGGACTCTATGTCATCCTTCGGTCGCTCTCTGCTGATCTTCCTGATGTGATCAATGATCTTGTGCTTGAGAATACCGAAGAGCCAGGTTCGAACCGAGGAACGACCAGCAAAGCTGTCTTTTGCCCTAAGCGCTGCAAGAAAGGTCTCCTGAACCAGATCCTCGGCTACTTGAGCATCTTGGATCCTGAACAGCGCATAGCGAAAGAGCGCGTTGCCATGCTCGTCTACCCAGCTCTCGGGATCAGGAGTGTGATGTTGGTCCATGGGTCACGAAAGGATTACCTAGTCCGCGATTATTGATCCACCAATTTACCACATTCTTACATACTGTAAAAAAGAACCGTTTGCAATCATGCCAATCCAGAATGCAGCAGTCAAAGTCCAGAAGTCAAGATCCAGGAGACACAAAATGATAACAACTGCAGTGACCTACTGGTTACTACAGCGACGATTCCCAGCTACTCCTGACTCACGCTTCCTGGTAAGACCATCAATTCTGAATCGAACATGAGGTCCAGGACGTTACCAGACAGCCTACTTCTGCCCGATGATTACGGAAAACCCCTTCTGCAGGTGGCTAGAATTGATCTTGAAACCTACCTGCTGCAAGAGATCTTGAACCTGGTGCATACCAATACGAAGCTTTCGGTAAACACTCTTCATCACTTCCCAGCTCGAATCCCCCTTGATAAATATCATGTCATGCACATTCACATACCCTGCTTCATATTCCAGAAATGTTGCCATCACCTTATCATCAGAACTCATTACCGGAACAATGCGTTCTGTACCTTTCAGTTCGGTGGTGAGGTCCCGGAAGGTGAGAGCTAAGGTTCCGCTAGGTTCTAAATTATCGTAAACATGTTTGAACAAAGCGGCCACCTCATCCACCGCCTGAAGGTGCGTCAGCGTATCACCCATACAGACCACCACTTCAAACGGTCCTTTGTTTGCATAGAGCTTATGATCAAGCATATCCCCCTGCAAAATATCTATGTCGTGGCCAGCTCTGCGGCCACGCAATTCATTAAGGAGAGCCTGACATAGGTCGATTCCCAAGACCTTGAATCCGAGTTCCGCCAGGGCAATTGATTGAAAGCCTGAGCCGCAACCCAGATCGAGAGCCTTTACACCCGAACGGGGGGTTATACCGATCCGCTCAAAGAAGCTTTTGTTCTCCCTGACCTTGGCTTCATAGTCTCCGAACATCCAGGTGTAATGGTCTGCGAGAAAGTTGTCATAGTGTTCTTTAACTGATGCCACCTTGCCTCCAAGTCTGGAGTTTAGTAAATTTAGTATCACCACATCCTGTCTACCCCTGTCAAGAAGGTAAAGAATGTAGGCCCAGAGTACCTGGCTTTGATCTGCCCCTAAACGGGGTTTTAAGATTTAAGAATGCAGATTTTAGATTTCAGAGCTTAGTACCCGGCCGTTAGAAATACATGCAGCCTCAATCTGCAATCTACAATCTGAAATCATAAATTATGCACAAACTAGCCCAAATCATGACACTAACGGAAGCACTGAGGCTTTAATGGACGCTGCACTGATCGTTGTCGCCAAGAAGCCGGAGCCGGGTTTTACCAAAACTCGCCTTTGTCCACCTTTCACGCCCGAGGATGCAGCTGAATTCTATCGTTGCCTGATGCTGGACACCTTGGCGATGGTTGACCGGCTTGACGGTGTCGACCACACGGTGGCCTACATGCCGCCGCAGGCGTTGTCCTATTTCCAGAGTCTGGTGCCTGAAGGCTTAAACCTGGTGCCTACTTTTTTATGCGGATGTCCATATGGTTTACGGTTTTATTAATTTAAATCCAAGCCCTTTATTATGTAGATGACC